>PFIF01000040.1:0-8646 GCA_002782605.1 Deltaproteobacteria bacterium CG_4_8_14_3_um_filter_43_13
AATATGATGCTGATAAGAAGGAATGGAAGGTCATCGAAAGGCCAATGATCCCTATTATTTAAGGGAGATGTATCATTGGGGGCGACTTGAAGGTCGCCCCCGCATTTTATTAAAGGTAACTACTCAGGCACAAAGTGGCAAAGGCACATAGGCACAAAGCAGAGCGGAGCAGAGTCGTTTCCTTGTTTTTTCCTTCTTTGTGCCTTTGGTGCTTTGTGCCTACCTGAATAGTTACTAAATGACCTATGAATGAAGAGTATGCTTAAAAAACGCCAGGCACTATCCCTGGAAAGCAGATTCAAATTCTCATGTCACAATGAGATTTCCTGTTTTAACACATGCTGCGCTGATATAAATATCTTTCTCATGCCTTATGATATCCTGAGGATGAGAAGGGCTATGGGGTTGTCTTCGGGAGAATTCTTAAAGGGATACACCATTCCACTCTTAGCAGATGAGGGATTGCCTTTAGTAGTGCTTAAGATGATGGAGGATGAAAATAAGATATGTCCTTTTGTTACCTCTAGTGGATGTAAGATATACCAGGATAGGCCATGGTCGTGCAGGATGTATCCCGTATTTCCCTCTTCTTCAGGAGAAGAAGGGTTTTTTATAGCAGAAGGGAACTCATGCCTTGGGTGTAAAGAGGAAAAATGGTGGACAATAGAAGGGTGGAAGAAGGATCAGGGGATCGATATCTATGATAAAATGAACGAATCTTATGAGGAGATCACCTTACATGATTATTTTCTGAAGGGGAATAAACTTGATCCAGGAAAGTCGAAGATGCTTTATATGGCCTGTTATGACCTCGATGAGTTTGAGAGATTTCTTTTTCAAACCAGGTTTTTTGATGTCTATGATGTGGAAAGGGGAATTGTTGAAAGGGTAAAAGAAGACGAGGGAGAACTCCTTAGTTTTAGCTATAGATGGATAAGATTCAATCTCTTCGGGGAAGATACATTAAGACTCAAAGATAAAACATTTGATAAGATTTTGCAGGCCAAGAGGAAAGAATAATGTAACCGTAGGGGCAGACCTGCGTGTCTGCCCCCTTGAAGATTAAGACAGAAAGGATTAATCCATGTTGATGGATATGGGTACCGTAGAACCTGTTAAGCGTACACTGGATTCTAAATTCAAATTCGGATGTCATAATGATATGAGCTGCTTTACTAGCTGTTGTAGCCGTACAAGTATAATTCTTACCCCCTATGACATAGTAAGGATGAAAAATAGGATGGGAATCTCTTCAGGAGATTTCCTTGAGAAATACACCTACACCTATATTGATGAGGAGATCTCACATCCTTATGCAGTGCTTGAGGTGATGGATGACAATAAAGAGGGATGTCCATTTGTTACACCCAAGGGCTGCAGTATTTATGAAGACCGGCCTTCTAACTGTCGTTATTATCCTGTCGGTCAAGGTATCATGATAATTGGCTCAGAGGAAGGACCGGTAAATGAAGAATTCTACTTCTTTATAAGAGATCCAAATTGTCTTGGTTATCAGGGAGACAGAGAGTGGACGATAGAGAGTTGGAGGATTGAACAGGGAGCTGACCTATATGATGAGATGAACAGGGAGTGGAAGGAGATCCAGTTGAGGAGGAACACATCTGAGCAGTCCAAACTCGAGTCAAATAAACAGGCCATGCTTTATATGGCAAGTTATGATATAGATAAGTTCAAAAAATTTGTTTTTGAGAGCAAATTTCTTGATATCCTTGAGATTGATAAGGAGGAGGTCGAAAAGATAAAGATTGATGAAATAGCGCTAATGAAGTTTGGATTCAAATACCTGAA
The DNA here is from genome assembly GCA_002782605.1 of Deltaproteobacteria bacterium CG_4_8_14_3_um_filter_43_13. Lineage (GTDB taxonomy): Bacteria > Desulfobacterota > UBA8473 > UBA8473 > UBA8473 > UBA8473. The sequence continues at coordinate 1,810 of PFIF01000040.1, forward strand.
ATTTATCCTTATGCTTGAGAACACGTTGAAAGTAAAGGAAGAATATAAAAATAATCACATAAATTCGTAAGTTAGGAGGGACATGGTGGAGAGAGAAGTTTTTGGCAAAGGTATTCTTGTTGTCGGAGGGGGGATCAGTGGGCTCACCACGGCTCTTGAAGTTGCGGAAACTGGATACAGGGTCATCCTTGTGGAAAAAGAGGCTTTTCTTGGGGGAAGGGTCGCCAGACTGAATAAATACTATACGAAACTCTGTCCTCCAAGCTGCGGACTTGAAATAAACTTCAAGAGAATAAAACGTAACCCGAATATTCAGTACTTTACACTGGCAGAGGTAGAATCGGTTTCAGGCGAGGAAGGGAATTATGATGTAGCGATCAGAGTTCAACCCAGGTATGTTAACGATAACTGTACCGCCTGCGGAGAATGTGAGAAGGTCTGTGTTACAGAAATCGAAAATGATTTTAACCTGGGGATGGACAAGACCAAAGCTGCTTATCTTCCCTACCACATGGCTTTCCCCATGAAATATGTGTTAGCCCCTGAGATCATTGGAACCGATGAGGCAAAGAGGTGTTTGGAAGCCTGTAAGTATAACGCTATTGATTTGGAAATGCAGCCCGAGACTATCAATGTCAAGGTTGGTTCTATAGTTGTTACTACCGGCTGGAAACCGTATGATGCTGCAAAAATAGACAATCTGGGTTTTGGAAAATACGAAAATGTAATAACCAATGTTATGATGGAAAGATTGGCGGCTCCCAATGGGCCTACGAATGGAAAGATATTACGGCCATCTGATGGGAAAGAGGTCAAGAATGTCATATTTGCACAGTGTGCCGGATCAAGGGATGAGAATCATCTGCCATATTGTTCAGCCGTATGCTGTTTGGCATCTCTGAAACAGGCAACGTATGTACGGGAGCAGGATCGGGAATCGAAGGTCACCATTTTTTATATAGATGTAAGGGCAATTGGAAGATATGAAGACTTCTATACAAAGGTTCAGAGTGATGAAAATGTGTCATTTATTAAGGGAAAAGTAGCAAAGGTTGAAGAAGACCCAGCTACCAAAGACCCGATAGTGGAAGTGGAAGATACCCTGTCAGGTGAGAAGATCAGGGCAAAAGCGGACCTGGTTGTTTTAGCCACAGGGATAGTTCCAAATATGTCGGAGAATAAAATCCCTTTGAATATAACTTGTGACGAATTTGGATTTGCAGTCTCCGATCCATCTAAGACAGGTATATACGCAGCCGGTTGTGCCAGGAGACCCGTAGGGGTTGCTGGGGCGGTTCAAGATGCAACAGGGGCAGCCCTGAAGTCCATTCAAAGTACTTTAAGGAGGTAACCAATGGATAAGAAGATCGGGGTTTACATATGCAGTGGTTGTGAGATTGGGGAATCTCTTGACATAGAAGCTCTAGCCGGTCTGGCAAGCTCTAAATACAAAGTTCCGGTATGCAAGAACCACCCCATGTTATGTGGCGAGGAAGGTTCTTCCCTTATAAGAAGTGATATAGAGAAGGAGGGGGTTAATACTGTTGTCATTGCTGCCTGTTCCCCAAGAGAAAAGACCAATGTTTTCTCATACGATCCTACGGCTATTAGTATGGAGAGAATCAACCTGAGAGAACATGTCGCATGGTGTCATACCCCAAATGATGAAGATACTCAGATGCTGGCGGAAGACTATATGAGGATGGGGATCGCTAAGGCACAAAAGATGGCCACTCTAGAACCTTTTAGTGAAGAGATAAATAAAACGATTCTGGTAGTGGGTGGTGGAATAACAGGAATAACATCAGCGCTTGAGGCAGCCAAAGCTGGAAAAGATGTAGTTCTTGTTGAAAAGGGACCTGAGCTTGGCGGATGGATGGCTAAGATATGGAAACAGTATCCTAAAACCCCACCATACCTCGAGCTTCAGGAGACGGGAATTGACTCAAAAATCAGAGAGGTAAAGTCCAATACAAAGATTAGGATATATACCGGTGCCAAGATAGAGAAGACGGAAGGTGCCCCTGGTTTATTTGATGTTACTATAAGCCAAAATGGAAAGTCTGAGACAATAAGGGTAGGATCGATAGTTGAGGCTACCGGTTGGCAGCCTTACGATGCCAATAAACTCGGACATCTGGGTTTTGGTAAGAGCCCCAACGTGGTAACAAATATCATGATAGAAGAGATGGCATCAAAAGGGAAATTTGCCCGTCCATCTGATGGTAAAGAGGCTAAGAGTGTGGCATTTATCCAGTGTGCAGGGTCGAGAGACAGCAATCACCTGCCGTATTGCTCCTCGTATTGTTGTCTTACTTCACTAAAACAGGCCGCATATATAAGGGAACAGGACAGCGATACGAAGGTTTATATACTCTACAAAGACATAAGAACCCCTGCTCAATATGAGCTTTTTTATAAGAAGGTACAGGAAGATGCCGGCGTTTTTCTGACGAAAGGTGAGGTAGTAGGGGTTTCGGAAGACTCTGATAAGAATCTCATCATAGACGTGGATAACACCTTACTTGGAGACAGGATACAGATAAAGGCCGATATGGTTGTTCTGGCAACGGGTATGGTCCCATCCGCTGGGATACAGGTGAAAGACTTGGCATTAGAAGAACCAGAGGGGACTTCTGATGAGAAGAAAAAAGAGGAAGAGGTACCAAAAGATTTTATTATACCATCGGATATTTTGAATCTGAGTTACAGACAGGGACCGGAACTGCCCAGTTTGAAATACGGGTTCCCTGACTCCCACTATATATGTTTCCCATACGAGACTCGGAGGACAGGTATATATGCTGCCGGATGTGTGAGGCAGCCTTTGGATAGTGCTGACTGTGTGGATGATGCTGCAGGTGCTGCTTTGAAGGCTATCCAGTGTGTTGAACTTACTGCTCAGGGAAAAGCAGTCCATCCAAGAGCAGGGGATATGAGCTATCCGGAGCTATACATGTCGCGGTGTACCCAGTGCAAGAGGTGCACGGAGGAGTGTCCGTTTGGTATGTACAACGAGGACGAAAAGGGCAATCCCTTGCCCAACCCCACCAGATGTCGCAGATGTGGTATCTGCATGGGGTCATGCCCGGAGAGGATTATATCCTTTAAGGACTATTCAGTTGATATCATCGGGTCCATGGTGAAGGCCATAGATGTTCCGGAAGAGGATGAGGAGAAACCAAGGGTCGTGGCCTTTCTCTGTGAAAACGATGCATATCCTTCCATGGATATTGTAGGTCGGAAACGTCTCTCCTACAATCCCTATATGAGGGTTATCCCTTTAAGATGTTTAGGCAATGTTAATATCGTATGGATTGCCGATGCCCTTTCCAAAGGTATAGATGGGGTTCTCCTTATAGGGTGCAAATACGGTGATGACTATCAGTGTCACTACATAAAGGGGAGTGAGCTGGCAAGCTATAGGATGGAAAAGATTAAAGAGACTCTGGACAGACTTCGCCTTGAATCTGATAGGATACGCATCCTGGAACTATCCATTGATGAGTACGATAAACTTCCTGGGATCTTCGATGATTTTATGGAAACGATAGAAAGGGTTGGTCCAAACCCATATAAGGGTTTCTAGACGTTTCAAGTAGGCACAGAGGGGCAGGGGGCACAAAGGCACAAAGAAAAGAGGTGAAAAAATGGCAGATAGACAGCTCATAGAACCAGACATGAATTTTGTTAAAAAGTTAGCAGGCTTTGGGGGGGACACACTTAAGAAGTGTTTTCAATGTGCAACATGCTCGGTTGTGTGCAATCTGTCACCTGAGAGGAACCCTTTCCCCAGAAAAGAGATGATATGGGCTTCCTGGGGGTTGAAAGACAGACTTCTGACTGACCCCGATGTATGGCTCTGCCATCAGTGTAATGACTGTTCTACTTATTGTCCAAGAGGAGCAAAGCCTGGTGATGCTTTAGCGGCAATTAGAAACTATAGCTTTATGCACTATGCTTCTCCAGGATTTTTGGGTAAGGCATTGAGTCAGGGAAGGTATTTGCCCCTTCTATTGGCATTCCCCATTGTTTTGTTCCTCTTTTTGCTGGGAATTACCGGTCATCTGAATATACCAGAGGGAGAGATTGTTTTTAAAAAGTTTGTCCCTCATACAATAGTTGATCCTGTCTTCATCCTCGTCTCTATCTTGGTATTTATATCTATTGTTGTAGGGGTCAAAAGATTCTGGAAAGGTATGAAGGATGGCGTCCACCCCAGTGAATCTCGAAATCTATCCTTATTGGATTTTGTAAAGTCTCATGTGATCCCGGTTCTTGTTGATGTTTTTAAACATTCAAAATTCAAGGATTGTGAAGAAAACAGACCCAGATATCTTGCTCACCTCATGATCTTTTACGGTTTCATAGCCCTGGCAATAGTGACGGGAATCGTATTTATCGGCATATACTTACTTGGTCTCCATGAGATGCTGCCTCTAAGCCAGTTAAATCCCATAAAACTATTTGCAAACCTTGGAGCCATTGCTCTCTTTATAGGTTGTACACTCGTAATATCCAATAGACTCAAGGCAGAAGAGGATAAGAGCAGGAGCACATACCTTGACTGGGTATTTATCATAATAGTATATCTGGTAGCCATCTCGGGGATACTTACGGAAGTTACAAGATTGTTTGATGTTGCTGTCTTAGCCTATCCTTTTTATTTTGTTCATCTTGTCTTGGTGTTTTATCTTATAGCCTACCTGCCATTCTCAAAATTTGCCCATTTTATTTACCGAACTGTGGCGTTGGTTTATGCCAGTTATTCGGGGAGGGAGAAGTAATTGTTACGAATGTATCCACTGCCGTATGCGAGGCACGACTTTTGATAGCCAGTCATTTGAGCCCCTCAGTCTTATGAACTGTTTAAAAAGACTGTCTGTCAATTGAAGAACCCTGTTATACAGGTATACCTTTTCAATCACAGCCCCTTCCATATCCTTTCGGGATTCTACGTGCCCCGATTGGGGCACCTTGAGACCTGATATGCTCAAACCCTCTCCTTTGACCGTAAAATTCGATTCAAAGTCATTGCCTTTATAGACAAGATTGATCTCTGTGACAACAGCCCCCTTCCTCAGTGCCATGATACCTTCTTCCAGACCTGCATCATCCCCTTGTATAGTGATGCTTTCCAACACTTCTTTCCGTAAATTTTCAAGGACAATACGATTCCCAATCTCAAGGGACATGGGTTCCTGTACTATTTCATTTATTGTATTCTGTTCGTTTTCGATGAGAAACCATAACCACGTCAGGAACTCATAACCCAAAAATTTGTAACGGTTAAAGGCTACAGAAATATCAAGCATTGTTTACCCCGTGAAGTTTGTAGGAGAAAGCTTTGCCAGATTATCACGTTCTCCATCGGAAAGACCCATTGTAAGATCGGCTAATGTAAATGGGAATAGCCTGATAAGGGAGAGTTGGAAAGACTGTAAAAACAGTGTTTCCAACTCTTCATTGGCAGATTTCAGATTTGAAAAAAAACACAAAGAAGACGAATCATAGTCCCATATCAAATCATATAAATGGGGTGTGGATGGAATACGCAGCATAAGGGTATCTGTGACATGATCCTTAACAATCTTCTTTTCATCTCGTGTTAAAAACTGTCTTTCGCTTTCAGTGAGCCGTTTAGCTGCCTCTATGGCATAATGTTTTCTGATTGTCTTTTGGGGTATTGCCTTTTTGTCTATCCTCAGGGAAAAGACCATGTGAGTGCCGATTACAAAGGAAGATCCCCTGAAATCAGGCATAAAAGGATTCTCAAAAGATGTCCATCCTACTTTCTTTTCTGAAATGTCTTCATCAACATCTTTGATGACATTTTCTTTGAGACCCTTAGCGATTGTGTCAAGAATAGGCTCTTCAATCTTCCCTTCGACCTTGTAACGGGTTACAGATACAGTAGACGACAACAGACCCATATATTCTTTCCGCCCTTCAATGATTTAAGATGCCAATACTTCTATCACGCTCTTTTTCTCTTTGCAAGATATAACTTATTTCTTCATCATCTTTTCGAGCAGTACAGTCCCTGGGGGTAGGCAGTTATAATATCAGGGATAGACTAGAGGTCAGAAAATACCCTTCAAGGAATAAAATTGTTTGGCTTGACGGATTCCCCCTTTCTTGTTAGCATATCTTACTACATAAATTCTCTCCTGTAAGAACAGGTATCAACAATCTACTTTTGAAACAAGAGGTTAAATGATTCCCTTAAGGGATGAAAATCCCTCCAGCACTATCCCCTTTATCAATACTGCTTTTATCTTAGCCAACATTTATGTCTTCATCTATCAAAACTTTTTTGTGCCAGGTGGTAGTAGCCCTCTCTTTTTTCGATTGGGCAGCATCCCTTATGAATTTACCCATTTTGTAGACATTCCTCCTCAATCCTTAGTCCCTGTGCCTTTGACTATTTTTACAGCAATGTTCATGCATGGTGGCTGGATTCACCTCATAAGCAATATGCTTTTTCTGTGGGTTTTTGGTAATAATGTTGAGGATGTGCTCGGTCATATTAAATATCTGTTTTTCTATATAGTATGCGGGGTTCTTGCGTCTTTACTTCACATATTCACCAATATCAATTCCCAGGTTCCAAGTATCGGTGCCAGTGGTGCTATAGCAGGGGTGATGGGAGCATATCTGTTCCTCTTTCCAAAGGCACGCATCAAAACTCTTGTGATATTTATTATATTCATAAAAATCTTAAGGCTCCCCGCAATAATCATACTCGGTTACTGGATATTAATACAGATATTGAGCGGATTTGCTGAAACTGGGCTCCCTAAAGGTGCTGGTATAGCCTGGTTCGCCCATATAGGG
>PFIF01000040.1:8717-11896 GCA_002782605.1 Deltaproteobacteria bacterium CG_4_8_14_3_um_filter_43_13
AGGAAGGCAACCTATGAGGATGAAATCTTAATCTTTTCTGTTGAGGAAAAGAGAATAACCTATCATCTTGTAGACGAGTTTAGCTGCAAGAAAATCAGGGGCAATTAGACCGGGGATAGGACAAAGTTCCATCACATCGAACCCCACAATATCCCTGTTCTCTGCTACTTTTCTTATAATATTCAATAATTCATGCCAATCCAACCCTCCAGGCTCAGGCGTGCCCACCGAGGGCATAATACCTGGATTTAAAACATCGAGGTCCAGGGTTATGTAAACGTGCTGAGAAAGATGGGATATCATCTCCTCCATCCACCCTTCTCCCTTCACAACATCCTTCTCAAAGAATACGGAAAGCCTTCTCGTTTCAATAAATTCCATCTCTTCTTTGGAAAGGCTTCTAATGCCTACCTGCACGGTAGATGCATAATCCAGGACCCTTCTCATAACAGTAGCATGATTGTATTTAGTATCACAGTAGGTATCCCTCATATCAGCATGGGCATCTATCTGGATAACGCTGAGGTCTTTATACTCTTCTGAAAAAGCCTTTACAGCCCCAACACTAAGGGAATGCTCTCCTCCCAGCATTATCAGTAACTTTTTTTTCTTGTTAAAGAGGGAAACAGTATCGTAGACCCTTTTAAACATCCCTTCCGGCCCAGACATGTCCGGCTCCAGCTCTTTTAGGGTATGTATGCCAACCCTGTAGGGCTCTGAATTAAGTTCCTGATCATAGAGTTCTATTTGGGCTGAGGCATTAATAATAGCCCTGGGACCTTCCCTGGTTCCTGCCCGATAGGAGACAGTTTGGTCATATGGGATAGGAAGGACAACCACCTTTGAAGTGTCTAGCCCACTAGACTCCTCTGGTAGTCCTCCAAAGTTGTTTGGTAAGAATAAGCCGCTGTCTAATAATCTCTTTTCTTCAGAAGAAAACAGACTCAGTTACAACACCCCCCCAATATTATAGGCAACGTCACTGGTCATTAGTTATCGGTCATTGGTTAAGTGTGAAAAATTGATCGCTTTTACCAGTGACAAATGACTATGACAAATGACATTCACTGTAGTCATGGCTACCTGTGTGCCCGCCGCGAATCGTGCCATTCATCGAGTCGAGCAGAATATTGTCTTTCTGTTCTCGATTTCCACGCGCCGTCGTGATATGCAGCACTAACGATCAGAGGAAAGGCTAATGTGGCCTCCGAGTAGACCATCTGTTCAAATGTCGTGTCTACTTTCCCCCAGGAGCAAGCTTCCTTGAGAGTAGAGCCGGAAAGCCCGCCGTCTCTCTCGTCGGCTACAGTTATCTGGACTGCATACTTGTGCATCGGAGTTTTGAACCCTAGCACTTCCCCAGCTACGACGGTATCTTGGATGAAGTTTTTGGGCACGCCCCCTCCTACGATAAAAATGCCCGTGGAATGCGCATCCAGCTTTATCTTTGTGAGCTCTAAGAAATCCCGAACCGAATCAATATGCACCGTATTGCCTGGCGAGTTCCACTGGTGCAGCACTAAACCAAACCCGGCCGAGCTGTCAGAGAAAGCCGGACAAAAGATAGGAACCCGCTTACGGTAGCAGGTGTGGACTATAGAATTCCGATCTTTTCCATTCTGTTCAATCCATAGACCCATTTCGTCGATGAACTCACGTGAACTAAGCGTTCTTGGGGCAAGGGACTCGGCTATCTCTGTGATTGTTCTGTCACAGACCTTGAGTTCCTCTTCATTAATAAATGTATCGTAGATCCGATCAATACCTAACTGTCTCAGGTGATTGTCGTCTACGTGCTTACTGCCAATATAATGTTTGAATCCAATAGCCTCAAAAAAGTCCTGGTCGACTATGTTCGCACCGGTGGACACGATGGCATCAACCATGTTATATTCTACCATGTCAATGATGACCTGCTTCAAACCTGCACTGATTAAACTACCTGCTAGCCCTAAGAGTATGGTGCAATCTTTGTCCATTAGCATGCTTTCGAAGTGCTCAGTCGCTCGGAAGACATCCCTGCTTGTGAATGCCATATGTCCCATTGCCTTCACAATGCCACGCATATCCAGGGTCTTGATATCAATGTGCCTGATCTCTTCGTTCAAGAGCTGCTTATTTGTGTTCTTGTTCATATGCTCACCACCGTGTTGGGTATTGTTTTCCCCATATCTTCCACCAGCTTTTGTACACCAGGATTTTCATCTAATGTTATGGGTGAGACTGGTGTACGCAAAAAACTCTTCCTCGGCATCCTCTCTATCCAACCATATTTAATCGTTCTTTGTATACTATATCAGTAGCCAAACGGATATCTCTTGGAAATTCTGAACCTCTATTCAATAGTTTGGTCTCGGTTTTTGTTAGACCAAACATATCTTTTATAAAACGGATGGCATTGTCTGAATCAAATGTTTTGCAAGAAAAAATGTCAAGGCTTAGGTACTGTTTTAAAGGAAAAGTATGGATGCTTATATGGCTTTCAGCGATAAGGACAACCCCTGATAACCCCCAATCTTCGGGTTTCTTTCCAATGTATTTAAACACATACGGCGGCATGATCTTTGTCATTTCCATTTTCTCAGGATAGGTATCCAGAAAATTATAGATCAATTCCATATTTTCCATTTTTTTTCTGTTACCACCATACCCGTCTACCATTAGGTGTTGTCCGAAATAATCCATCTTTCCAAATACCTCCTTTGTCTTTAATATCAATAACCATCCATAGGATAGGGACTGAAGGAACTATAGTCTTCATTCAAACCCTAAGTGTGTTACTGTTCAGGTGGATAGGCTGTGGGCAGTTAGACTGTAGGAGAAAATTATGCGTGACTAACAGCCTTCAGCCTAAATAAACTCCTTTATAGATTGAAGCGTAAAGATCAAGATTCTTGTTCCAGAAAACTACAATTTGTGAAAAATGTCACAGACTTCTTGTTAAAGAAAAATCGGAAACTAAAGAGCCAGCATTCTCAATTTGCTGACTCTGGGGGAAACATGGTGGGAGACACTGGAGGGTATTTGTTTACTATTTAGCGCTACCCCCAGTCCACCATCCTTCCGATGCTTAACTTGTTATTATCGGCCTCACCTTCATCTGCCGTACCCATAAAACCCCCTATCTATTAAAAATGTTCTATTTGAGCCTGTTCAATACTATTTTAGCTTAATAATTA
>PFIF01000093.1:0-1326 GCA_002782605.1 Deltaproteobacteria bacterium CG_4_8_14_3_um_filter_43_13
CGGAGTATTGCAAGTTCTACAAGGCAGATGTGAAAAAGGGGATATTTCATCCCGTTAGTAACTGGATAAAGGCAAAAGAGCGAAAAAAAGGAAGGGATTGATTATGAAACGATTACTAAATTCTAAGTATCAGTTGTTCGTTGTTGGTTTTTTGTCATTTGTTTTTATCATGTCATTGAATAGCCAATTATATGGAAAGGAGGTTAGGGGTGTAACCGATGATACAATAAAGTTTGCAATAATAGGCGATGTAACCGGCCCGCTGGCAGATACCTGGAGGTATGGTATAGCGTCATTTAGAACATATTTTCAACACATCAACGATCAAGGGGGTATCCATGGGAGAAAGGTAAAGGTAATCGTGGAAGATGACCGTGCAAATGTAGCATTGTCTGTTGCAGCCTTTAAAAAGATTGTTTACCGGGACAAGGCACTTGCCTTTATGGGCACAGGGCAGGGTGGCGGCAACATTGCCCTTTTCAATCAGATAGAAAAAGAAAAGATTCCGAATGTCCCGGCAGGTCTTGAATTACGGCTTTCTTCTCCACCAAAAAAGTATATTTTTTGTACTGGGGCTACCCACGAGGATGCTGTGGCTGTCTTAATGGATTATGCAATTAGAGACCTGAAGGCGAAGAATCCTAAGTTTGGGGTGGTCTATCCTGATATCGAGTTTGGAAAGGCAGGTATGCGGGGAGCGATAGAACGAGCCAAATTTTATGGTTTGGATATGCATAGAGAGGTACTGAATGTGGGGGCATTGGATGCTACATCCCAGATCCTCAATTTGAAAAGGGCTAAGGTTGATTATGTTATCGTACAGCATATAGCTGCGACCGCATCGGGATTGGTAAGGGATGCTAGAAAATTCGACTATAAACCTACCTTTTTAGGGACCCAATGGGTTTGCAGTCAGGACCTGATAAAGCTTGCTGGTAAAGGGGCAGAAAATACTTATGTTTCCAATATCTACGGTCAGTGGCATGAAGATACCCCTGGGATGAAAAAAATTAGGGAGATTACTTTAAAATACCACAAGAGCTTAGATATCATGACAGATAGCGGTTATTTTCAGGGTTGGGTTGCTGCTATGGTATTCACAGAGGGGATGAAAAGGGCTGGAAGGGACCTTAGCGGAGAGACCCTTATGAAGGCTATGGAGGGGATAAAGGATCTCGACACAGGGGGGATATGCGGCACCATTACCTTTGGTAAAGAAAACCGCCGTGGTCAGAAATATGTTAGGATTTACAAGGCCGATATAGAAAAGATCAGGTTTATGCCTGTTACAGGGTGGAGAATGCCGGTTACAAAGTAAACCATGTT
>PFIF01000093.1:1374-2345 GCA_002782605.1 Deltaproteobacteria bacterium CG_4_8_14_3_um_filter_43_13
TGTTTATGAAAACAAGGTTTGTTAGTCTTTTGGTTTTGGTTTTACTCATTTTTCAAGGTAATTTGGCTTACAGTAAAGAAGCAAGGGGTGTTACAAAGGATTTGATAAAGATCGGTGTGATAATCGATCTTACAGGACCCACTTCAAATGTTGGAGTTATGCAGATAGAGGCGTATAGGAACTACATACGTCATATAAACGACGAAGGGGGGATCCAGGGAAGGAAGATCAGGTTGGTCTTGGAGGATGACCGTTATTCCATACCTGCAGGGGTAGCAGCCTTTAAAAAGCTGCTATTTAAAGATGAGGTATTGGCACTTTTAGGTCCAACCTCTATTGGTGAGACCAAGGTATTGTTTCGCCATATTGAGAAAGAAAAGATCCCTACGCTGCCATGGGCCCCTGATGAGTCGGTAATGAAGCCGTATAAAAGGTATGTATTTCCAACTAGTGGATTCTACGATAATGAATGGGGTGTGACCCTTGATTATATTGTTAACAAATTAAAGGCTAAAAATCCAAAGATCGCTATGGCCACTGTTGATGTCGAATCGGGCAAGGTTGTCAGGGCATCGGCTGTAGCCTGGGCTAAATCTTATGGTTTAAAACTGCATCACGAGACAATACCCATAAGTGCTATTGATGTTACATCCCAGGTTTTGAGCATGAAGAGGGCAGGTGTGACCCATATCTTGATACATCACGTCGCACCGGGTGCTGCTGCTGTTCTCAAGGATATGAAGAAGTTTGACCTTGATGTACCTATGTTCGGGACATCTGCTACATGTACAGAGGATGTTATAAGAATAGCCGGTGATGCATCAAAGAATTATGTGGGCGCAAGTCCTTACAGTTCCTGGTATGAAAAGAGCCCGGGGATGGCAAAGGTAAGGAAGATAAGCCTGAAATACAATCCTGGCGCTGAGAAATCCTATAGCATTAAGAGCTATTCTATGGGATGGGTTATCCCT
>PFIF01000093.1:2533-3554 GCA_002782605.1 Deltaproteobacteria bacterium CG_4_8_14_3_um_filter_43_13
TATCCCCATCACTAAGTGGAAACTGCCGCCTGCAAAAAAATAATTAAAACAGAGGCTACTATTTTTAACTGTTAGCAGTTTTTGTAGGAGGTGCGCTATGGAAAGGAAGTTGTTTATGGTTGGTTACAAGAGGTTACTTATGCTTATCATTCTTGCTTTTTCGTTATCTGTAGGTGAGAGCTTGGGTTATGCTGAAGAGGTTAGAGGTGTTACTGATGACACCATAAAGATTGCGGTGCTTGGTGACCAGACAGGTCCTGCTGCGTCTGTGGGTATTCCCATTGCCAAGGCTACGAGAATGTACTTCAGGAACATCAATGACAAGGGAGGCATTAACGGCAGAAAGGTAACGATTGTCGTTGAGGATGATCACTACACGATACCCGGAGCACTTGCTGCGTTCAAGAGATTAATTTTTAAAGATAGGGTTCTATCTATTCTATACTGCGGAGGGACAGGGCAGACGGTAACTCTTATGAGACATATTGAAAAGGAGAAAGTGCCGATTATAACCGTAAGCCTTGCAGAGACAATGACAACTCCTGTAAAACGATACATCTTTACCCCCTCATCTAGCTATGACGATGGTTTAAAGATTATCATAGATTACATAATAAAGGATATAAAGGCAAAAACCCCCAAAATAGCCATTGTCTATCCAGATCTTGAGTTTGGTAAAGCCGGTCTGGATGCAACTGAAAAGTACCTTCAAAGGTATAATCTAAAATTGGCAGATAAAGAGGTCCTTGCCCTGAGTGCTATTGATGCCACTTCACAGGTATTGAGTTTAAAGAGATCAAAGCCTGACTATATAATCCTTCATAACGCTGCCGCAGCGATTATCTCCTTCCTGAAAGGCGCAAAAAGGTATGGTTTAAAAACCCCGATATACGGTTCTTTTTATGTTAGCAGTGAGGATACCATAAGCATAGCCGGCAGTGCGTCTGAAGGGCTTATAGCAGCGAGCCCATATGGCTACTGGTCTGACAGCACGCCGGGGATGATTCAAATGAGAAAGATT
>PFIF01000254.1 GCA_002782605.1 Deltaproteobacteria bacterium CG_4_8_14_3_um_filter_43_13
ATACGGTTTACGGTTAACAGTTTACAGTTAATAATTAACCGATAACTGGTAACTGATAACTGGTAACTGAACTATTCTTTGTGCCTTTGGTGCTCTGTGCCTTTGTGCCTACCTGAGTAGTTACGTTCACTCTAATAGCTCCGTGTTCCAATAAGAGATATCTACCATGTTCAGGAACATTCGCCACTCCTGGCGCCTTATGTCCTGGAGGGGGACCTTGAAAAAAGGAGGCCACCGAGGCTTAGCAGGTGGTTTAAGGAGTTTCATGCCAGTCTCGTGGAGTCCCTTGCTGCCCTTCTTCTTATTACAGGAAAAGCAGCAACAGACTATATTTTCCCAACAACTGGCTCCTCCGTAAGCTCTTGGAATAATATGATCGAGACTCAACTCGTTCTTTGTGAAGACAACACCACAATACTGACACGTGTTTCTGTCTCTTGCATATATGTTGGCTCTGGTAAACCTTACCTGGGTCTTTGGTATCCGATCATAGGTTACTAATAGTATAACCCTGGGAATCTTTATTGCTCTATCGACCAGGCCGATAGTTTCATCGTGTTGTTCAATACTTAAATCACTCCAGCTTTCATAATCAAATGTTTCGTACTGAGAATTGACGGCCTTGGCGATCCCCTGGTATAATAATGAAAAAGCCCTTTTCGCCGTTGTAATATTGATGGGTAAAAAGGATCTATTCAGAACTAAAACGTGTGAATCGATCATTTTGGATGCACAATTAAAATGTTTGGTTCTTCTCCCAACCGGTCGGGAGAAAGTGGTACAGGATTCGAGGATTCCAGTGGTCAAGTGAATATTATTAACCCTTAAACACTCGATTCCTTTACTCCTTGAACCCTTATCTTACAGACTTTTGCCAAACCTTTAATTCTTTGTAATTTTTAAGCATTTCACTCGAATCCTCGAATCCTTGAATCCTTTTCATCGACCAACTCTTTGGGAGATGAACCATAGTTTTATACTACCAAATAAACTTTTTGTTTGCAACTGATTTTTGGATTAACACTATGCCTCACGATATTCACCAAAAACACCCCTGAAAACATCCGCAATTTCACCCAAGGTGGCATAGTTTCTCACAGCATCCAGTATGATTGGCATTAAATTTTCTTCCCCCTTTGCGGCATCTTTTAGGTCTTTGAGTGTTTTATTAACTATTGTGTTGTCCCTGCTGCTCTTTACTTTCTCTAATTTCTCCTGCTGTATCCTCCCCACCTCTGGATTAACCTTTAAGAGATTGGTTGGCGCTTTGTCTTCTATTACGAATTGATTTAATCCAACAATTATATTCTCTTTCTTTTCTACATCCATCTGATAATGATAGGCGCTATCGCTTATCTCTTTTTGCATATATCCCGCTTCTATTGCCTTTATTGCCCCACCAAGGGAATCTATCTTCTCAATATACTCTAAGGCTTTCTTTTCAATAGTTTCTGTTAATGATTCAACGGCATAAGAACCTGCCAGACAATCTACCATATCAGCTATACCGCTCTCATAGGCAATAATCTGCTGGGTTCGAAGGGCAGTTCGAACTGCGTCTTCAGATGGTAATGCCAGCGCCTCGTCGAAGGAATTGGTATGAAGAGATTGGGTTCCTCCTAAAACAGCGGCTAATGCCTGAAATGCAACCCTGACTATGTTATTGATTGGCTGCTGAGCAGTAAGGGTACAACCTGCCGTCTGGGTGTGAAATCTCAAAGTGCATGATTTATCTTTCTTAGCCTTAAACCTTTCCTTCATTATCTTTGCCCACAGCTTTCTCGCAGCCCTGAACTTAGCTACTTCTTCAATGATATTGTTATGGGAATTAAAGAAGAAGGACAGTCGAGAGGCAAAATCATCCACATTGAGGCCAGCCTGGATAGCCGCCTCTACATAAGTTATACCATTTGCTAACGTAAAAGCGACTTCTTGAACTGCTGAAGACCCGGCTTCCCGGATATGGTAACCACTGATACTGATGGTGTTCCAACGCGGCACAGTATTTTTACAAAATGCAAATATGTCTGTAATTATCCTCATCGACTCTTTTGGTGGATATATATACGTCCCTCTGGCTACGTACTCTTTCAGAATATCATTTTGAATTGTACCGTTTAGTTTGTCTAAAGCCACCCCCTGTCTTTCAGCTACGCCTATATACATGGCCAGCAGAATAGCAGCCGTAGAATTGATAGTCATGGAGGTGCTCACCTTATCCAGGGGAATCCCCTCAAACAGGGTCTCCATATCTGCCAAAGAGTCAATCGCAACACCACATTTGCCCACCTCACCTAAACTCAACTGGTGATCCGAGTCATAACCTATCTGGGTAGGTAAGTCAAAGGCAACACTCAGGCCGGTTTGGCCTTGCTCCAGTAGGTACTTATAACGTTTATTTGTATCCTCTGCAGTGCCAAACCCTGCATACTGCCTCATGGTCCAGAATCTTCCACGGTACATGGTAGGCTGAACCCCTCTTGTGAATGGATATCCGCCTGGGAACCCTATATCATTAACATAATCTATGTCCTCCACGTCAAGCGGGGTAAAGATTCTTTTAAATTCAATACCAGAGGTACTCTCAAATTTCCCCTTCCTTTCCGGGGATTTACTGGCAGCCTTCTCTACTTCAGCATTCCATATTCTAAGTTCTTCTCTTAAATCTGAATGTCCAGAATCCATTTTATGTCCTCCAATCCTTCATTTTTTTTATCGGGGTCTGCAGAGCAGCTTTATGCTATCTTTCCATATCTATCCCTAAGCTTTTGATCTTCCTGTGCAGGTGGGTTCTTTCAATACCTATAGCATGCGCTGTTTCGGATACATTATCACCAAAGTTCTTTAGCTTTTCTTTAATAAATAGTCTTTCAAATTCATCCCTTGCGACCTTCAAGGAATTATACTGAAAAAGCAAATTCTTTCCTTCTGTTTTTAGCTCCCCTGTTATCGAAGCCGGGATATCTTCTGCCATGATTACCATCCCAGGGGTCATAATAACCAATCTCTCAATAACATTTTTTAATTCTCGAACATTACCAGGCCAGCCATATCCTATCAGTATATCTAAAGCATCCTTTGAAATCTCTTTTGGCTCTTTCCCATTCTCTGTACAAAACTCTTTGAAAAATTGCGAGACCAACAGGGGTATATCTTCCCTTCTTTCTCTAAGAGCAGGAACCTCGAGGGGTATAACATTCAACCTATAATAGAGATCTTCCCTAAAGGTTCCAGTATCCATCTCTTTTTTTAGATCCTTATTGGTAGCAGCGATTACCCTAACATCTATGCTGATGCTCTTGGTTCCGCCCACCCGTTCAAACTTTTGTTCCTGGAGAATTCTCAGTATCTTTGCCTGAGTTTTCAAACTCATATCAGCTATTTCATCCAGAAAGATAGTGCCTCCATTGGCCAGGTCGAATTTACCCTTCTTTTGGAAAGACGCCCCTGTGAACGCACCTTTTTCATGGCCAAACAATTCGCTTTCAATCAATTCTTCCGGAATAGCAGCGCAGTTTACCTCAACAAATGGATTGTCGGCCCTGAGGCTCTTCCTATGGATTGAACGGGCTACCAGCTCCTTTCCTGTTCCGTTCTCTCCTGATATTAAAATCCACCCATTGGTTGGAGCGGCTACTGCAATCTGCTGTTTTAGTTTTGTAATCGCTTCACTGTTGCCTATTATTTCATACCCCTTGTGAATCTTCTCACGCAGTATCTCATTTTCCTTTTCCAATCGCTGGAAATTGAGGGCGTGGTTTATTGTTAAGACGACTTTCTCCAGTGACAGAGGTTTCTCAATAAAGTCATATGCCCCGAGTTTTGTCGCATTGACTGCCGTCTCTATAGTGCCATGTCCTGAAATCATAATAACCACCAGCTTCGGAGACATTGCTTTTATCCTCTTTAAAACCTCAATACCATCAAGCCCGGGCATCCAGATATCGAGAAGCGCTAAATCAGGCCTCTCTTTATCAACCTTCTGAATAGCCTCAATCCCATTGCTAGCCAAAGACACATTGAAACCCTCATCTTTTAATATGCCGCTTAAAGATTTTCTTATACTTTCTTCATCATCAACTATCAAGATACTCTTTTTCATGGTAAGTTTATCCATATCCTTTTTCAAACCCTAACCGGCAGCTCAATTATAAATCTTGATCCCTTAGGGTAGTTTTCTTTTACCCTTATATAACCGTTATGGTCAGAAACTATCGTATTGACTATAGATAAGCCTAATCCCGTCCCTGACCTCTTTGTAGAAAAATAGGGTTCAAATAGTCTCGATCTTTCTTTTTGGGGGATTCCACAACCGGTATCAGCAATTTCTACTCTGGCAACCTGAAGGATTTCATCATAAAAGGTCTCTATAAAAACTGTTCCTTTTTTTTCAATAGAACCGACGGCATTATCCAGGAGATTGATTATTACCCTTCTGATCTGTTCCCTGTCTATATCGAAGATTGGGACATGCTTACCCTCTTTGAACTCAAATTTTATATTACTATGGCCTTCCTGATACAGGACCAGGGCATCTTTAATTATCTTATTTATATCATTTGGATAGAGATTGGTTGCGGGCATGCGGGCAAAATTCGAAAACTCATTTACCAGGCCTTTTAAATCTTCTACCTGGTCAATTATAGTCTTTGTGCATTCATCAAAAACCTTACCATTGTCAGAAAATTTATTTAAATACCTTTTCCTTAATCTTTGGGCAGAGAGTTTTATAGGGGTAAGGGGGTTTTTAATCTCATGGGCTATGCGCCGGGCCACCTCTCGCCACGCTTCTGCTCGTTGTGCTTTTTGTAGTTGGGTCAAATCATCAAAGACCACCACCAACCCCATATAGTTTTTATCCTCGTCTCTCAGCACAGCAACACTTATCAGTAAAGTCAGGGTTTCATCTGGCAAAGACAACCTTATCTGCCTTTTGATAGTTCCGCCGGTAGAGCAAGTTACCTCTTCCAAAAGTTTTTTGACCCCGTTCAGATACTCGGAAGCAAATACCTCATTATATGATTTGTTTATTGCCTGTTCAGGTGTTATCCCAAAAATCTTTTCTGCTGATTTGTTTATAGTACTAACCCTGCCTTCCTTGTCAATAGAAATAACACCAGCCCCCACATTCTTTAATAGTATCTCCATGTATCTTCTGCGTTGATCAAGTTCTATGTTGGTGTTTTCCAATCCAATATTTGCTTCTTCAAGCATAGATTTACTGGCCTTTAGATCAAAAGTCATCTTATTAAACGAGTTCATTAAGCTTCCAATCTCATCATCGGTGCCAGCCTCTATATGTAAATCCAGGTTCCCATTTGCAACCTCATGTATCCCATTTGCTAATTTCTGGACCGGTACTGTAATCTCTTTGGCCAGGTAAAAACCAAACCATGTAGCTGAAAATATTATAAGCAGAGTAACTATTGAGAGGGTTATAAAGTAACTTGTCTTGATAGGATTTTTTAACATTTTAAGCTGTTTATATTCTGCAAAAGTTGAAGATATTTCTGCCATTTTAGTAACCAGGCTCAGAGGTACAAAATAATTTACTATTACCACTCCGACAGGCTTTTCACCTTTCCCTGCAGGATAGATAGGGACTACCCCCTTGATCAGTTCCCCCTTACCTGCTGATTGAATCTTGGTAATACTACTCTCTCCTTTTAATCCTTCCTGTACCAGTTTTGAGTCTTCTGTAGGGAACTTTTCAATGGGTATTTCATTATTAACTACCTTTGCCAATCCTTCTTTTCTGGGTGAAAATACCTCTATTGCCCCCAGATTGTATTGATCCAGTTTAGATTTGACAAACCCCTTAAGAGACCCTTGTTTTCCTTGGTCTAAAAGTCTATTTTCGGTTATCCCCTGACTTATATGTTTTGCATAATATACCGCGTTATTTCCAGAATTTTGATAATATGCCTGGGCAACTATAAGAGACTCTTGAAGGGAGTTTTCTACTTGAATACTAAACCAGTTTTCAATGCTGTTGGTTATGAATCCAGCTGCCACAAAAAACAAGAGAACAGTAGGGACTATCGACAGACTAACGAAGGCCACAACAAATTTGGTGCGCAGTTTCGAACCGAGTATGTTTTTCTTTCTTTCGAAAACCAGTTTTACAATGTTCCTTACAACCAGAAAAGCTATAAGGAGCAGCAAAATCACATTTATATTTATTAACCCAAAGACCAATATATTATTGGCGATGGGGAGTTGATTGCCTGTCTTTGATGAGTAGATTCCCAGAAATGTAAGGAAGATGACCAGGATGGTCGTGAACAGGATTATATAACGTTCGCGTTTTCGCCTCTTCAATTCCTGAATGTTAATCTTTGAAGAATCTCTATTCAGCATTTGCTCACCCCATTTTCTCCCCTTCGGTCTAACGTCTGAATCACAGTTTGACGCCATCGTAACTAGTCAAAATCTAGATGGGTTGGGAGAAAGTGGTCCAGGATTCGAGGGTTCAAGGATTCAAGTGTTTGTTTTCTAATGATTTTATCAACGCTTTAATTTTTTGTAATTTTTAAGCATTTCCCTTGAATCCTTGAATCCTTGAATCCTCGACCCCTCGAATCCTTATCATCGATTAACTAATTTGGAGATAATCCATAAATAAATAACTCGGTATACCAGTCGGTCTCAAAGTCCCACAGAGAAACAAAGAATAACACATAATCGAGAAAAAATGGAAGTCTTATAGGATCCAGTTTTGCCTTTATCCTCACATAATATTTATTGTTCTTTTTTAAAGAACTCATAGGTATAACAGTAATCCCATCCACCTCTGCCATTGCCTTTTTGGCTTCTAAAAAATCTTTTAAAATTACCTCTTTTTTATCTTTTGAATTGAGAGTAACCGTGAATTCATTCCTCAGGTTATTATAAACAACAGTGTGTCTGACAGTAACCGTTGCAAGGGTTTTATCAAACCAGAAACTACGAGGGTGATATAAATTAATAAAAAACGTAAAGGTAGTTGAGATACCATTGAGGATTGCCTCTTCCATTTTTTTGGTAAAACAGCCCTCCACAGAGAAGTAGACCAGTAGGTCCTTCGGTGTATTAGTTACAACTACATCCTTAATTATTGCTTTTTTACAAAGGGCATTTGCTGGGAGGGAAAGAACGACTAGCAGTATAATGCTTACAAAAGCTAGGGCGTAACGTGAGCATTTCATCAAGATATCTCATTGGTATTATTAAGGCTTTTTGAACAAAACAAGTCTTCTTATTGGCCTCTTTTATAGCCCATAATCAGTTAAAACGCAAGTTTAAATTTGGTGCTCCAAACACCTTGCGGAGTAGTTATAATTGTACTGGAGGTATTCAGGCATATAGAATTTGAGCCGTCTTTTTTTGCTTCTGCGGGAAGCCTCGACCGGCGGCAATTTAAGGACACGATCCAGGGGTTAATGGAGCACAAGGTATTTATGCACCTGTCTTTTTCAGCCCAAAATGTATTTAGCCAGTCCTGGAATAGTTCACGGAATTCCATGTCTTGGGAATAATCCCCTATAATTTCTTTATGTATTGGAAACGATTGAACCCTTACCTTAATTTCGCTGACTTTACCGCAGAGAAATGCCCAGAAGCTGTTAGTCCCCTGGGGATACACAATGGTTACGTCTAAAATACGATGCAGTTGCTCCCCCATAGCAGCAAGAACAAAAGCAATGCCCCCGGCTCTGGGTTTTAACAGGTTGGCATACGGCGATTGTTGTTTACTGTGTTTCTCCGACGTGAAACGCGTCCCTTCCAGAAAGTTCATAATAGACACAGGGGTCGTCTTAAACTTTTCGCAGGCTTTCCGGGTTATCTCCATATCCTTGCCCCTGAGATGTGGACGCTTTCGAAGCTGGGTTTCGGAATAACGTCTCATGATTGGAAAATCCAATGCCCAGCAGGTAAGTCCTACAATCGGTACCCAGAGCATTTGTTTCTTCATAAAGAATTTCAGAAACGGGATCTTACGGTGAAAGATATTCTGCAAAACGAGGATGTCAACCCATGACTGATGATTGGCTACCACCAGATACCATTCATTTGGGTTCAGGTCTTCAATTCCACTGATATCCCAGCTAACTTTGTGCATAAGCCGGAGATTGAGCTTATTTAAATAAACCCAGTTGGTAACCACGCCGTTTATTATTCTGTTACAGAGCTTACGCCAGGCATTGATAGGCACGATCAGCTTTAAAAGCGCTACCGGAATCAGTTGAACCGGGACTAAGATCGTATTGATAAAGTACATAAAGATCGATAAAACCCCACGAACTAAACCTGGCAAGAGACTCAGCATTATTTTTTTCTCTCCTTTAACATTGACAAACTGGCAAAAAGCCTCGCTATGCCGACGCATCGGCACTATAATGGAAAGTAACTGGAAGAAATTTCCAAAGCAATTCAAGGTCGATGCTGTCAAGCTGGTTACCGAGCAGGGCTATAAAGTATCAGAAGCC
>PFIF01000079.1 GCA_002782605.1 Deltaproteobacteria bacterium CG_4_8_14_3_um_filter_43_13
TATCTCCTGCATTCAGATTATAATACATCTTCAAGGTTCCTCCAGATATAGGTTAACATCTTATTCCTTTTCCTTTATCCTTTCTGTAGGATACCTTATTTTACGATTTTTTCAAATGTGACAATGTCAAGTTAGGATTAGATTAATTTATATGCGTCATTTTTGTAGCGGACTATTAGAATCAGGAGAGGGGTAGAAAATGGATAAAAAAACTATGAATACACTCAAATAGTCTAACCACCATGGTAAAATCACCTGGCGGTTCTTCGGTTGCCGTTATTTATATAAGAAAAGGGGGTAGCAGACATGTGGTCAGAAGCTTTAAGAATTGGAGTTATAGGGTTTTCCGTAGTATTCATCACGCTCTTGATACTTACTCTGAGCGTGAAAGTAATGAGTTTTGTTTGTAAACGCATTGAGAAAAAAAGGAGTAAATGATTATGGACTTTGAGTTGTTCCATGAATTGCTATTTAAAACAGGGATCATGCATCTCACCGTAGGTCATGTGGTTATGTGGCTCATCGGTTGTCTTTTTATTTTTCTTGCTATCAAAAAGGGTTTTGAACCCTTGCTTCTCGTACCTATCGGTTTCAGCATATTTCTCGTCAACATGCCGATCGCGCCGCTTACCGGGCCGGGAGAGCTTATTAATCTGTTTTTCAAATACGGACTTGAAACAGAGATTATTCCCTGCCTGATCTTCCTCGGTATCGGCGCGCTTACCGATTTCGGGCCTATGATTGCAAACCCGAAGACCCTGCTTCTTGGAGCCAGCGCGCAATTAGGCGTATACATAGCTTTCTTCGGTTCAATCCTGTTTGGTTTCTCGCTCAAGGAAGCAGCGAGCATCGGGATCATCGGTGGGGCAGATGGGCCAACGACGATATATCTTGCCAGTGCGCTAGCACCACACATGGTCGGTATGGTGGCAGTTGCTGCATATTCATATATGTCAATGGTTCCCCTCATCCAGCCCCCTATCATGAAGCTTCTTACAACAAAGGAAGAGAGGAAGATACGGATGAAACAGCTTCGGCCTGTATCACGGCTCGAAAGGATTGTCTATCCGCTTGTGGCGACCGTTGTCATCTGTCTTCTGACTCCAGCCGCAGCGCCTATTATGGGCCTATTTATGATTGGAAACCTTTTCAGGGAATGTGGGGTGGTAGATAGGCTCTTGAAAACGTCCCAAAATGAACTGCTGAATTTGGTGACTATAATACTCGGTATTGCCGTCGGCTCTACGATGAAAGCCGAGATATTCCTGAGACCGCAACCACTTTTTATCTTCCTTCTCGGACTTGTAGCGTTTGCCTTCTCCACGGTGGCCGGTGTTCTTCTCGCCAAGATTATGAACCTCTTTCTCAAAGAGAAGATCAATCCCCTCATAGGTTCTGCCGGCGTTTCCGCTGTCCCTATGGCAGCGAGGGTAAGCCAGAAAATAGGATTTGAGGCTGACCCACAAAATCACCTCCTGATGCACGCCATGGGACCCAATGTTGCAGGTGTGATAGGTACCGCCGTTGCGGCAGGTACGTTTTTAAGCTTGTTGAAATGATGGGATGGAATAGACTGGATTGCATATAGTATAGGAATTTCCTTTTTGGACGCACGTGAATAGAGTTGTTTGATTGGTTTGATGTTGAACATATAACAGAGGGCTTAAGCCCTCTGTTATATGGAAATCAGTAAGGGATGACGTCAATAAACGTTAATCAGAACTAACCTAACAAATAGAACTAGTGTCTATCCATAAACTCCCCCTCCCCTGGAGGGAGGGGGCTAGGGGGAGGGGGAATATGTTTGCAACTCAACGAAAGTACACATCTTTTTCACCCCCACCCTAACCCTCCCCCATCAAGGGGGAGGGAATTTAGGGTATTTCTGGATGGGCACGAACTAATTTAAGGTAACCCGTAATGCTTAAACTGATTAAGAAGAGGCAAGAAAAAGTTGGTCTCTCTCCTGGTACCCTTGTTCATATAGGGGAAAGGAAAACTGACAGGACAGGGATTACGATTGTTGACTATGATGAAGTGCAGTTTCAAGAGCAAGAAGTAAATACAGTGGAGGAATGTTTCCCATTTAAAGATACACCGACCGTTACCTGGATAAACATAGATGGTCTCCATGATGTTGACATTATAGAAAGACTTGGGATCCATTTTAACATACATCCCCTTATCCTGGAAGACATTGTGAATACAGGGCAACATCCAAAAATGGAGGATTTTGAGGATTACATCTTCATAGTCATAAAAATGCTTTCTTTTGACAAGGAAGGCAATGAGATAAATGCAGAACAGGTAAGCGTTTTATTGGGTTCAAATTTTGTCATTTCATTTCAGGAAAGACCTGGAGACGTTTTCGACCCCATAAGGGAAAGGATCAGGAAGGGAAAATGTCGTATCAGAAAGATGGGGGCGGATTACCTTGCCTATGCCTTGTTGGATTCTGTTGTCGATCACTACTTTACAATATTAGAAAGCGTTAGCGATAGGATAGAGTCATTGGAAGAGGATCTGGTAACCAATCCTGTACCAGCAACCATGCAGAGTATCCACCATTTAAAAAGAGAAATGATATTTTTCCGCAGGTCGGTATGGCCATTGAGAGAGGTCATCAGTGTCTTAGAGCGGGGGGGGTCAGACTTAATCAAAGAGTCCACAGGGATATTTCTTAGGGACGTCTATGATCATACAATCCAGGTTATGGATACAATAGAAACATTCAGGGACATGGTTTCCGGGATGCTCGATGTCTATCTTTCCAGTATCAGCAATAAAATGAACGAGGTTATGAAGGTTTTAACTATTATTGCCACCATATTTATTCCCTTGACATTCATAGCAGGTGTCTACGGAATGAACTTTAAATATATGCCAGAGCTTGAACTTCATTGGGCTTACCCGGCCGCATTGACAGCCATGGCAACTGTAGGGGTTGTAATGGTAATCTATTTTAAGAGAAAAAAGTGGATTTAAAATGCTCGGTTAGACAAGCTTGAATTTTTGTGACTACTCAGGTAGGCGCAGAGGCACAGAGCACCAAAGGCACAAAGTCATGTTGTAACCGTGAACGGATACGTCATGTTATCCTTTGCTTTGTGCCTATGTGCCTTTGCCACTTTGTGCCTGAGTAGTTACGAATTTTTAATGATGAAGGGAGGGGAGGAAAATGGCAAAAAAACAACAGAAAAAGGAAACAGGGAAGAAAAAGGTTACCTTCGTATTTGAGGCAGCGTGGGCGGACGAAGCAATACTGATGGGAGATTTCAACAAATGGAATGCCAAAACCCATCCTATGAAAAAGGATGAAGGCGGTATATGGAAAAAGACCGTGATGCTTCCCCCGGGAAGGTACGAATACAGGTTTTTGGTAGATTGGCAGTGGGAGAATGATCCCAAAAATGATGAGGTATGTGTTAATTGCTTCGGAACCCAAAACAACATAATCCATATTTTATGAAGTCCCAAAGAGGAATCTTTGCCACGGAACAGTGAAATTGAGATTGAAGGTATTGTCTTCAATGAGGTTCAGCTTCTTTTGGCGGAAAAAAGGACATCACTGGCAGCCATGCGCACAGGAATCGCTGTTTTAGCTTTGCCTCTTTCGGTGCTGAGTGTCCTGATAGCCACCTCGAAATACTACGACGTTATCCAGGTGATACATCTGTTCGTGCCGGCATTGGTGATAAGTGCCGTTTTGTTTTTTCTGGGTTCATACCTCATCATCCGAGGAATCATGAGGATTCGCTCGTACGATCGGATTATTTTGAAGCTCAAGCAAAAGTACAGCAGGATTGCAGAGTTTATCGAGTGAGTGTAGTGATAGTGATAATAAAGTGAAACCCACATGCCTCAAAGAAACACAAAGGACAAGGAAAATGTCCTTGCGAGGAGTTCGCCATAGGCGAACGACGAAGCAATCTCAAAGGATGGGATTGCTTCGCCTGCGGCTCGCAATGACAGGATAGATGCATTTTAAAGTGAAAAGTTTAAGAGTAGTATTTTTGGTTATGATTCTATTAATTCTCCCGTCTAGTGCTTGGACAGAGGAAGGGGAATATAATTGGGAGGACAAGGTAAAGAATACCATATGTGAAGACTATAAGAACTTTTACTCTATAGGGAATCTGGAAAAATTGGCAATAGGGTTAGGAGCAGCTGGGGTATTGGCCAATACATCGGCAGACAGGGA
Source organism: Deltaproteobacteria bacterium CG_4_8_14_3_um_filter_43_13 (assembly GCA_002782605.1). Lineage (GTDB taxonomy): Bacteria > Desulfobacterota > UBA8473 > UBA8473 > UBA8473 > UBA8473. The sequence goes on from PFIF01000079.1 coordinate 4,202, forward strand.
AATTCAGGATCGGTATCAAGAGTCAGTGAGGAACAAAGATACTGACAACCTTTCGACGGTCACAAAGATGTTTGGAGAGGGGGTAATAACCATCCCTGTATATTTAGGGGCTGCCCTTTTTGGAGAGTTTGCCGGGGATGTAGAATTGAGTTCCACAACGGGTGAATGGGGGAAAAGGTGCTTAAGAACGCTCCTTGTGGGATATCCTCCAGTCTTTTTCCTGCAAAGAGCCCTTGGAGCTTCGAGACCGGATGAAGGCGGCTCCGGCTGGAGCCCCTTTAGTGATGCCAATGGGGTGAGTGGACACAGTTTTAATGGGGCGGTCCCTTTCATCACAGCTGCTAAAATGACAGATAATCCATACTATAAGTACGGTCTCTACTTTGCATCAACTCTAGGTGGGATATCAAGGATAAACGATAATGCTCACTATTTTTCTCAGGCAGCATTGGGCTGGTGGATGGCATATCTGGCAGCTGCCAGTATGAACAAAACAGAAACAAAAAGCCCGAAGGTAGTTGTAGCTCCTGCCGCTATTCGAAATGGAGTAGGAGTAATGGTAATGTTTCGTTTTTGATAGGCTATATGAAGGTTTTTCCCTATTCTATGACAGAGACAGTAACTATATATCCCTTACTAATATACCTTATCCAAAGGCAGAGAACAATCTTTAGATAAACCATGCCCTCCCTATCGCACATTTTAGAAATTATCACGAATCACCCACACATCAGCTATTTTTTGATTTTTTTGATATCCCTCTCGGAATCTCTGGCCTTTGTCGGACTTATGGTACCCGGAACCGTACTCATGTTCGGAATCGGAGCGGTGGTTGCCACCGGCAGCATCGCCCTGAAACCGACACTGATCGCCGCCATCGCCGGAGCCATCACCGGGGACGGCATCAGCTATTGGCTTGGCCATCACTATCAGCAGAGGCTGGTAAACGTATGGCCCTTTAGTCGTTATCCCCAGATGCTGGTAAAAGGTGATGCCTTTTTCCGTCGCCACGGCGGCAAAAGTGTTCTTTTCGGCCGCTTTGTCGGGCCGGTGCGTCCGGTAATTCCTGTTGTCGCCGGCATGCTCGGCATGGGTGCGCTAAGATTTACCATTGTCAACGTGTTTTCGGCCATAGGCTGGGCCTTCGCCTATATCCTTCCTGGCGTCTTTTTCGGAACCTCCTTGGCTCTGGCGGGGAGGGTCAGTGTGCGGCTGACCGTGCTTCTCATTCTTGTGGTGTGTACAATATGGATTTTCGTGTGGCTTTGTCGCAGCCTGGTCCTTTTTGTGGGGCATTTTGGACCACGGTGGCTTGCTTCCCTGGAAGATTGGATTACTGCGGATGCTCCTGCCCATGGGGTGATGCTTCCCTTAAAACGTTTCCTCTCTTTTCTCTTCTTACGTCAGAAGGGGGAAGAATTTCTCCTCGTCTTTCTGGTACTGGCACTTTTATTCACAGGATGGGGGTTTCTGGGTGTTTTGCAGGATGTTCTTGCCGGAGACCCGCTGGTGCAGGCGGATCAGGCTGTCTATCACTTTTTTCAATCACTGCGAACCCCGTGGGGAGACCGTATCTTTGTGGTCATTATGGAATTGGGGGATGGCCTGTTAAATTCCTTTATCGCCGGGGTAGTATTCATCATCCTTCTTTTAAAACGTTGCTACCGCACCGCTGTATACTGGCCGGCAACCCTCATCGTCGGTGCATGTTTGGTTCAACTCGTGAAGTGGGCGTTCCATTTGCCAGGCCCCGTTGCTCTCTATAACGGGATATCCGTCTTTGGATTTCCCAGCGGACATGCCGCTATGAGTATAGTTATCTATGGGTTTCTGACCCTTGTAATAGCAAAAGGAATCCGGAATGGGCTGCGCTGGGGGGTCTTTGCCCCTGTATTTCTCTTCTCTTTTATCATTGGCTTCTCCCGCCTTTATCTGGGCGTTGACTGGCTCTCCGACGTGCTTGGCGGGTTTCTACTGGCACTTACCTGGACAGCTCTGGCCGGCATCTTCTATATCAGTGGACGGCATGATGTGATTCCAAGACGTCTTTTGGGCATTGTCACCCTGTTCGTTTTTTTCACTGTAGGGTTCTGGCATGTGGCGGACCGGCACCGTAAAGATATTCTATACTATACCCCCCGTAGTGCTGTGCAGGTGGTTGGCTTAGAGACATGGCTGAAGAATGGCTGGGGAAAACTCCCCGCCTGGCGGATTGACCTCGGAGGTGAACGGGAGCAACCACTTGCTATCCAGTGGGCCGGTTCACCCGAATGCCTGGCAGAATACCTCGTTTTAAAGGGCTGGCACCGCCCCCCTGCGTTCAATCTGAGAATCTTTCTGGGCATGCTTTCCCCAAACACTACTATTCAGGATCTCCCCCTTTTGCCTCATCTTCATGACGGGCGGTTTGAAAAAATGCTTCTTGTCCGAGACAAAGAGGGCGAACGCTGGGTTTTCCGCCTCTGGCCGACCGACATCCAATTGAAAGAGAGAGCCCAACCCCTGTGGATTGGAACGATTAGTATCCAGAAAAAACAACGGATTGCCGATCTCGTCAGCATAGGAAAGGAAAAGAACGACTTTATACAGCCGTTGGAGTTACTCTCGCAAATCCTTAAGGAAGGGTTTCGGTTACGTATGGTATACCGTAAAAGCAATGAAATCCATGGGGTTGATATGCCTGTTGCCCTGGTGTGGGACGGCCGGGCGTTTTTAGACCCGAAGATGCTTGAGTGATTTTCATTATAAGGATCCTAGACAGATGAAAGGCATCTCCAAAACCGTTTTTTTTCTGGGACTTGTCAGCTTCTTCACCGACCTGTCGAGCGAAATGGTCTATCCGTTACTCCCCATCTTTCTTTCCACGGTGCTGGGAGGGGGAGCCATGACGCTGGGGATTATCGAGGGGATAGCCGAGTCCACAGCATCCCTCTTGAAGGTGGTCTCCGGAATATGGACCGACCGGATGCGTCACAGGAAGCCTCTCATTCTTGCAGGGTATGGCATTTCCGGTCTGGTACGACCCCTTATCGGTCTGGCAACGGTCTGGCCGTTTGTGCTGGCCATAAGGTTTATAGACCGTGTGGGCAAGGGTCTTAGGACATCGCCCAGGGATGCGTTGATTGCTGACACAACGGATATAGCCCATAGGGGATCGGCCTACGGTTTTCACCGATCTATGGATCATGCCGGGGCCGTGGTTGGACCTCTGGTTGCAGCAGGACTTCTTGCATTTGGATACATTTCCCTTCGCCATGTATTTCTTCTCTCAGCTATCCCTGCCGCTGTGGTCATTATTGTCCTGATGGCAGGGGTTAAGGAACCCCGTATCCCTCTCAAACAAAACCCTCAGCCATCAGGATTGTCAGGGCATTGGCAGGAATTGGGCAGAGACTTCAAGTATCTGCTTACCGCGCTGCTGGTTTTCACCCTGGGAAACTCCACCGACGCTTTTCTCCTTCTTCGCCTTTCATATGCCGGTGTCCCCGCTGCATGGGTTGGGGTGCTCTGGTCTATGCACCATGTGATCAAGATGCTTTTCACCTATACCGGTGGACGTCTCTCAGACAGAATTGGTCACCGCAGAATGATTCTTTTTGGGTGGATTGTGTATGCCGTAATCTATTTCGCTTTTGCTATGACAGATTCTCCCGTAATGCTCATTGTCATCTTTCTTGCTTATGGCGTCTATTTTGGACTCACAGAACCTGTTGAGAGGGCGTTAGTGGCTAACCTCGTTCCAGCGCATCTTCGAGGTACTGCCTTTGGATATTACCACGGCACAATCGGTCTTGGGGCATTGCCTGCCAGTCTGATCTTCGGATTCATCTGGCAGTTTTTTGGTGTGCCTGCTGCCTTTTTAACCGGTGCAGGCTTCGCTGCTGTAGCATCCGTTCTCCTCATGCGTGTTCGCCGTTCACCACCTATCTTGACACAGGATCATAACCTGTCCTGAAATTTTCATGGTGTCAGTTATCCGTTGTCAGGGGATACTTTTTCAAAGCTCCCACTGAGTAACGGTTGTGATATTCAGTTGTTGACATACGATATGGCTGTCGTCTAAAATGTAACAATTTGATACTATGGATAAACGGCCTGATAGATGAATTAGTTCATCCTGAAAAATGCCTGCCTGTAGACAGACAGGAAAAATTTCCTTTGGAGCGAACATCGTCAAAAACCGTAAGTCGTGAATCGTGAATCGTGAATGGGTTTTATTCTATTTACGACTCC
>PFIF01000284.1 GCA_002782605.1 Deltaproteobacteria bacterium CG_4_8_14_3_um_filter_43_13
ACGAGTTCATCAAGTCCTTGCTAAGCACAACATTTAAGAATGGAGGTGTGTTATGAGGAAGCATAGTCTTTTGATAACGGCAGCAATAGTGTTCTCACTTTTGGTTCTTTTTATGAGTGCCCCCTCTTATGGTGGAGAAGTCAGGGGTGTAACTGACCAGACTATAACAATTGGGGCGGTATGTGATATGACCGGTCCAACTAATTCTACCATCGGTGCATTCGGTAATGCTGGGGGAATCAGAAATTGCTTTCGATATCTGAACGAAAAGGGTGGGATAAATGGGAGGCAGGTAAGGCTGATCATCCACGATTGCGGCTTTACAATGCCCGGGGCCATGGCTGGCTTTAAAAAGTTTATCTATAAAGATAAGACATTTGCCATTTATCTTCCCGGGACTGGACAGACCCGTGCTCTAGCTCCCCACATTCAGAAGGAAAAGGTTCCAACTATCACCGGAGGCCTGTCAGACACTGTGATTACCCCAGTCGAAGAGAAACGATACATATTCATCCCGTGCGCCAGCTATCAGGATCAGATTACGGTACTGGTAGACTATATAATGAAGGATCTAAAGGCTAAAGATCCGAGGGTAGCCATTGTTACCCTGGAAATTGAATACGGCAAGGTAGGCCTGGCTGCTGCCAAGAAAAGGCTGAAGCACTACGGCCTTGATCCGGTGGGCGTGGAGATCGTGCCCTTAGGTGCTGTAGATTTCACTACTACGATACTCAATATTAATAGGGCAAGGGCTGACTATGTTATTGTCCATTTGGATTTAACAACCGCTGTCCCCTTTGTTAGGGAGACGAAGAGGTACAAAATGGGTGCCAGGATGTTGGGAGACTATTATTCCTGTGATGAGGATATCGTTAAGGCGGCTGGTATTGCTGCAAAGGGTTATATAGGCTCACATGCATTCAACTCCTGGTATGATGACACGCCAGCAATGCCGGAATTGAGGGACGTAACATTGAGATATGAACCCAGGGGGCCAAAAACGCGAAACAGGTACTATGTCCAGGGATGGGTCGTGTCCCTGATCTTCGCTGAAGCAATGAAGAGGGCAGGCAAGAACCTAACACCTGAAAGGATGGTAGAAGCTATGGAAAGCTTAAGAGATTTTGATACCAATGGTTTATCAGGCTCCATCACCTATACTCCCACTAACCACAAGGGAGGAGAGTCTTGCAGGCTTTTCAAGGCCGATGTAGAAAAGGGTAGAATGGTCCCTATAAGTGGGTGGGTAAAGGTTGCAAAGTGAAAGAATAGCAGGATGGTGAATTTTTACATGGAGGTACAGAAATATGTTTGATAAAGATAAAATTGAGTTGCTAGCGGAAAAGCAAAAGGAATGGGAGGGAAAAAGGGAAAGAAAAGCCCTGGAAAAGCTGGGGGAGAGGCAGGATGTATTTGAGACCCATTCCCAGATACCTGTAAAACGCCTTTATACTCCTAAAGATATCGAAGACTTCGACTATGAAAGGGATACCGGATTTCCCGGCGATTATCCATTCACCAGGGGAATATATCCTGTAGGTTATCGAAGCCGGACGTGGCAGGCGAGGCAGGTATGTGGGTTTGGAACCCCTGAAGAGACCAATGAGAGGCTCAAGTATCTTATTGAAATGGGAGAAACAGGTGTAACGGTAGTCTTCGATCTTCCTACAAACAACCATGCTATAGATTCCGATAACCCTCTGGCAGAAGGTCAGGTAGGGATGAACGGGTTGCCTGTGGATACATTGCAGGATATGGAAGACGCCTTTGATGGAATTGATATAGTCAAATACCCGGTTACCCTTATTGCCAGGTGTCCTGTTATGTTGTTTATGTTAATTGCTGTGGCAGAAAAAAGGGGGATAGACCTTTCAAAATTGAGAGGTACGAGCCAGCTGGATTTTCTGACCTCTTATGTTGCCAATAAGCAGGCAATATTTCCTGCCCCTAAGGAGGCATTCAGATATTTTGTCGATATTATAGAGTATCTTGCCAGGAATATGCCCAACTGGAACCCGATGGCCATAGGTGGTTATGCCCATCGTGATTCTGGGACAGATGCTGTGCAGGAGATGGCATTTATGCTTTCAGGGGCTATCAGTTATACCCAGGCATTTTTAGAAAGGGGGTTGAAGTTAGAGGAATTTGCCCCAAAGTTTACGTTTTTTATGGGATGCCATAATAATTTCTTTGAGGAGATAGCCAAGTTCAGGGCAACGAGGAGACTGTGGGCAAAGATAATGAAGGAGCGTTTTGGAGCAAGGGACGCCAGGGCTATGCTTATGAGGCTTCATGTCCAGACAGACGGGAACACCTTAACAGCAGAACAGGCATTGAACAACATTGCACGACGGGTAGCTATCCAGAGTCTGGCTTCTCTTCTGGGCGGTGTCAGCTCGCTGCATTCTGATTCTTACGATGAGGCTATATGCATACCTACAGAGGAGTCTGCCAGGATTTCCCTGAGGACTCAGCAGGTACTCCTTGAAGAAACAGGCGTTGCAGATACAATAGACCCTTTGGCCGGCTCTTACTATGTTGAGTGGTTGACCAACCAGTTAGAGGAGAGGGCTTCAAAATTGATAGAAAAGATTGATGCTATGGGTGTGGTATGCCAGGAGCTATAGAAAGTGGCTGGCTTCAGCATCAGATGGATAATTCGGTCAACCGGTACTGGGATGCCATAAGGAAAGGGGAAAGGACAGTTGTAGGCCTGAATAAATACAGGATTAAGGAGGAGATAAGGGTTAAGGCATTCAAAGTCGATCCGTCCTATGAGAAGAAACAGTTGGCAAGACTCAAAAAGGTGAAGGAAGAAAGGAACAATGAAAAGGTAAGGTCAAGTCTATCAAAGATTCAAGAATCAGTGAGAAACGGTAATAACGTTGTACCGCCGAGTATTGAAGCTGTGAAGGCTTATGCTACTATTGAAGAGATTATGAATGCCCTCTTTGGGGATAAAGTGAGGGCATATCGGGAGGTTATCAGGGCCAGACACAGGCAGATATAGTATTTTGGATTGCTGATTTCAGATTGCGGAATTTCATTTCGCATTCCGAAATCAGCCTGATTTGGAGGAATGTTAGGTATGGAAAAAAGGAAAAGGATATTGTTAGCTAAGCCTGGCCTGGATGCCCATGATATGGGCATAAAGCTGATAGCCAGGGCATTGAAGGACGCTGGCGCAGAAGTAGTATACGGGGGGATTTATGTAACGCCTGAAGAGATTACAAAGACTGCTCTGGAAGAGGACGTGGATATATTGGGTTTGAGTTTTCACTCGTCTACGCACCTGGTGGAGGCGACAAAGATAATGAAGCTTTTGAGAGAGAAGGATAGAGATGACTTGACTGTTGTTGTAGGTGGGTGTATACCTCTTGAAGACGTTTCTGACTTGAAGAAGATGGGTGTACGAGAGGTATTTGGATCCGGGAGCTCCCTGGATGATATTGTTGATTTTATGATACAATAAGTGTAACTGTTCAGGTAGGCACAAAGGCACAGAGCACCAAAGGCACAAAGTAGGAAGAAACAACAAAACGACTCTGCTCCGTTTTGCTTTGTGCGTTTGTATCTTTGTGCCTGAATAGTTACAAAATAAGTAGACCTGGAGGTAAAAAAGTGGCTGACTCGGTAAAGGCTGAAAAAAGAGAGGATACAAAGATAGATGGTTTGATGGAGGCATATTTCGAAAAGCCGAAGAGGTTGACTACATGGTCAGGATTTCCTATTAAAGATATTTATACCCCTGCTGATTTAGAAGGAATTGACTACGAAGGAAACATAGCCAATGCAGGAGACTATCCCTTTACCAGGGGTATCCATTCGAATATGTACAGGGGCAGATACTGGACTATGCGCGAGGGTAGTGGATATGCCAGGGCAGCCGATACGAACAAAAGGCTTAAGTTTTTGGCGAGTCAGGGGGTTAGCGGTTTCAGCATCTTTCGAGATCTTCCAACCGTCTGGGGGATCGATGCAGACCACCCCATGGCTGAAGGAGAAGTTGGGCTGTCCGGGGTAAACCTCACATCATTGAAGGATATGGAAGGAGTCTTGGACGGTATAGCCCTTGATAAGGTTAGTGTAGCCCTTCTCTGTGCTTCATCCCTTGCCCCCGTTATATTTTCTCAGTACTTAGCAGTGGCAGAGAATAGAGGGATAGATATAGCAAAGTTAAGAGGGACCATCGCAAATGATCCTTTACATTCGCGATATTGTTATGGTAAACCGAGCAATCCCATTGATCTAAGTGTGAAATTAGCAGTGGACATAATAGAGTTCTGTACAAAACACATGCCTCTTTGGAATACCAACTCAGTGAATGCCTATGATATGAGAGAGACCGGCATCAATGCGCCCGAGGAGATTGCCTTTGGATTTGGGATTGCAATGGAATATATTAGAAAAGCTGTGGAACGCGGTTTGAATGTTGACGATTTTGCAAGTAGGATATCCTTCTATTTCTCGGCTGGTATGGATTTTCTTGAAGAGATAGCCAAACTCCGGGCTGCCAGGAGGTTATGGGCAAAGATTATGAAGGAGAGATTTGGAGCAAAGAAGCCTGGTTCCTGGAAATTCAGGTTCGGTGTTCATACCGCCGGCTCTTCCCTGGTGCCGCAACAGCCTTTGAACAATATTATACGGATTACTATTGAAGCCCTGGTTGCTATACTTGGTGGGGTACAATCTCTCCATTGCTGTTCTTACGATGAACCCATAGCTCTTCCTTCCGAAGAGTCTCAGCGTATAGCTTTGAGGACCCAACAGATTCTGGCTTACGAGACTGGAGTGGCAAACACCGCAGATCCATTGGGCGGGTCCTATTTTATAGAAAACCTCACGAATAAACTTGAGGAAGAGGCTGTAAAAATAATCAAGGAAATAGATGAGATGGGCGGAATGGCAGAGGCTATGAAGAAGGAGTGGGTAGATCAGAAAATAGACCAGGCTGCCCTTCAACTACAGAAGGAGATAGAGAATAAGGAGCGGGTTATAGTAGGTGTAAACGCCTTTACAACCGCTCCTGAGGATAAGACTCCAGGGGGTGTATACAGGATCCCGCCTGAAACAGAGAGGGAACAGATAGCCAATGTTAAAAGCCTTAAAGAGACTCGTGACCGAAAAAAGGTAAAAGAGACGATAAGGCGCTTGAGGGAAAAGGCTCAGATGGGAGAGGGAGAAAATCTTATCCCCTCCATAATTGAAGCATTAAAGGCATACGCCACCGTGGGGGAGATTCAAGGGACTATACGAGCAGCCTATGGATTGACTTATGATCCCTTTGATATAATGAAGTCTCCGTATTGATAATACCCCTAAAACTGACCACTGACCACTGATCACTGATCACTATTCCAAGGAGGGTTCTTAATGAGCCTTGAGTTTACCGAAGAGCAGAATATGTTGAGGGAAAGTGTTAAAAAGATGGCCAGGGAGAGGATTGCCCCCCGTGCAGCAGAGATTGATGTCACCGATGAATTCCCCTGGGATATGGTTGATCTCCTTAGAGAACATGGAATTCTCAATATGGCGGTGCCTGAGGAGTACGGTGGTTCAGGCAGCGGTATTGTCACTTTATGTATAGCGGCAGAAGAGATCGCGAGGGCATCCCTTTCTGTATCTACCATGTTTATGGTACAAACAATCGGTGGGATACTGGTTATGAAGGCGGGGGGCACCAAGGAGCAGAGAGACTGGTATTTTCCACAGATAATCGGTGACAAGAAACTGGGATGCCTTTCTGTAACAGAGCCAGAGGCTGGTTCAGATGCGGCTTCCATGAAAACCAGGGCAAAATTAAACGGAAATAATTATATAGTGAATGGGACCAAGTGCTTTATATCTCTGGGTGGTGTGGCTGGCTTCTTTTCTCTATTCGCTGTGACAAACCCGGAGAAGAAACACAGTGGCATCTCTGCCTTTATAGTGGAGAAGGATACACCGGGATTTTCCATAGGCAAGCATGAGAATGAGATGGGGCAGAGGGGCACTGCAATGACAGAACTCATATTTGAGGATGCTGTTGTCCCGGAGAAAAATCGTTTAGGTCCCGAAGGGAAAGGCTTTAATATTGTCGTAGGGGTATTCAATCAGGCCAGGGTGCTTATGGCTGTAGAGGCGGTGGGAGTAGCCCAGAGTGCCTTTGATTATTCCCTGAACTATGCAACAAGAGAGGATCTGCTTTGGAAAGCCCCTGACCGAATTTCAGGGCATACAGTTCCAATTTGCCGATATGATTACACAGATAGAGGCAGCCAGGGGTATGGTATACAGGGCAGCTAGTATGATTGATGATGGGAGAGAGATTGAACTAATACCCAGATTTGCCTCTATGGCGAAGTACCTTGCAACAAAGGTTGCAATGAGAGTAACCACAGAGGCTGTTGAAATCCTCGGTGGTCACGGTTATACCAAGGACCATCCTGTGGAAAGAATGATGAGAGACGCAAAGGGCATTCAGATTTACGAAGGCCCCAGCAATATTCAGAAGATGGTTATTGCCAGATCGTTGTTTAAAAATTGACGGCTTCGTAAAAAGTCCATCTGCGGCGTTCCGCTGCATCCTCAGTCATTGCAGCGTATAGGTAAATACGCCTCATTCCTTCGGATTTGCGCGCCTTGCATCTGGAGCTTTTTACTGTGCCGTCTGATTTTTGACTTTTTATGACTTCATCAAATTTAGGTACTTATAAAATCATTGAAAAACAAACACTTGAATCCTTGAACCCCTGAACACTTGAACCCTTGAACCCTTGAACCCTCGAACCCTTATTTAGATATGTTTCAATCCTACAACAAGTCAATAGAATACCTGTATGCCCTTCAGGCATCCGGCATAAAGCTTGGGCTTACAAATATATCCCGTCTGTTAGAATTATTGGGTAATCCTCAAAGAGGATTAAAGAGTATTCATGTGGGAGGGACCAATGGCAAGGGTTCAGTTGCTGCTATGGTTTCTTCTATTTTGGATAAAGCCGGGTACAAGGTGGGGCTTTACACCTCTCCCCATTTAGTGAACTTTACCGAAAGAATCAGGATAAATAATCATGAGATCCCAGAGAGCAGGGTAGCTGAGCTGACGGACATTATTTATCGGAAGATTGAGGGCACCGATCTTACCCGTGATATCACCTTCTTTGAATTTACTACAGCCATAGCGATGTTGTACTTCCTGGAACAGGGTATTGATTTTGCTGTTCTAGAAGTAGGGATGGGTGGCAGATTTGACTCTACCAACGTAGTTGACCCTCTGGTCTCTGTTATTACCAATGTATCTATGGATCATCAGCAGTACCTTGGGAAAACGATTCATGAGATTGCCTTCGAGAAGGCTGGAATTATTAAGAAGGGTGGCATTGTCATTACTGCAATAACCCAGCCCTCTGTTCTTTCCTCCATTCAGGAGAAGTGCCTGCAAGATGGGGCTGCTCTCTACATAGTTGGCAAGGATATTAAAGGAAGAAGGATGGCCGATGGGAGAGTTGATTACTATGGAATGAAGGACAAGTATTCAGGCTTAAGATTGAACCTATTAGGAAGACATCAGGTTACGAATGCCGTTATTGCCTTGGGGGCCATTGAGGCACTGAAGGAAAAGGGTTATGAGATAGAAGACAAAGCCATTTATGAGGGATTGGAGAGCACGTACTGGCCTGGAAGGCTGGAGGTTGTCAGGAGAGATCCCCTGGTTGTTTTGGATTGTGCCCATAACCCTGCTGGGATAAAGACCCTCAGGGATGCAATATCCGATGGAGTATTTTCCTTTGAAAGATTGTTCTTAGTCTTGGGGATAATGATGGATAAAGATTTCAAGTCCATCATCTCAAAATTGGTTCCTTTAGCAGATAAGATCGTGCTTACTAGACCCCGGATGGATAGGTCAGCCTCTCCCCAGATCCTCTATGAAGAGGTTAAAAAATACTATAAAGAAGCTGAAATAGTCGATGATGTCAAAAAAGCTGTATCCTTTGCCATTTCTCTGGCTCAAAGAGAAGATATGGTCTGTGTAACAGGCTCTATATTTACAGTAGGGGAAGCCCGGGAACTATTTTTAACCCACGCCCGTTGATAGGCAATAGAAGAGCATCTTTTTGTCTCCATCTTTAGATTTGCAGAGTGCCCCCTTAGCTTCTTTCACTTTGAACGTATTTTTTCTTGACTTTCTGGTGGATTATTGTAGTTATATACCGAAATTAAATTTTTCTGGTAGAAAGGAGATTGAAGATGAAAATGGGTATGAAGTTGATTTTGGTAGTTATGTTATTAGTAATTCCATCTTGCAATCAAGATAATATAAATGGTACAATTCCTCCAATCCAAATGGGAAGGAGGAAGCGATTATGCCGAGAACCGCTGTTA
>PFIF01000226.1:0-171 GCA_002782605.1 Deltaproteobacteria bacterium CG_4_8_14_3_um_filter_43_13
TACTGATTATGAAAGATGGCATCCTGCTGCCAATATATTTCAATGTAGCGTCTGCCCCTGGGACAATGATTATATTGTTGGCACTATATTCTGTAATGGTCTTATTGGAAGCCCCATATGCCTTCAGAAAGGGCAAAATCAACTTAAGGGTGTCTCCAGCTTTATACCCTG
>PFIF01000226.1:202-1390 GCA_002782605.1 Deltaproteobacteria bacterium CG_4_8_14_3_um_filter_43_13
GTATTTGCTTATCTGGGTAAAGAAACGATCTCCATTGGGTATAAAGTGTTTCGTCAATTCAAAAGCATTATCATTTAACGATATAGGGCCTTCACAATCTGTAATGAACTGCCTTGCTTTCATAGGTAAGCTTCTATCTCCTTATTCAAACACAACCCATCTTTTATCGTCTCATTCCCGATAAACAAATTTTTATTCTCAAGCCTTATCCTACCCTCCGCAAACGCTTCGACTGTTTTGATTAAAAGAGGTTGCTCTCTTATAAACCCTTGTCTTCTGATTTCCATAAAAAGTTCATTACTTTCACCATCCTCTTTCATAATCTGGACAAGGCTCTTGGTCTTCAACCTTCTGTTTAAGTCATTCCAAAGCTTATTGAATACAGAGCGTTTGATAGGAAAGGTGCAGTATGTGACTGGAGTGCCTTTATCCAGTTCGCTTGTTACCAGGTGCATCATAACCCCTGTTGTATCTGCCCTTGAATCTATCAGCTTCCATATTACTTCCTGCCATGTGCCGGGGGGTCCGCCAGGTGCTGCCGGATGAAGGTTTATCATATCCAATTTCTCACACATCTCACTACTGACTACCAGCATATAACCCGCCAGAATATTTAAGTCGGTTGTATATTTAGAGAGCCTTTTTATAATCTCATTATCATACTTTCTCCTCCACTTCTCCAGAACAACTGGATTAGTTATTCCCATCCTTCTCATATCAGGGTTAAAGTCCTTCGAAGAGTGACAAATTAAATCAATATCGTAATCTTTCACCATCTTCAAAAAACGATCGCTCTCTTCACTTTCTCCTAATACCCTATTGCAAAATACAAAAGACAGGCTGGCCTTTATTTCGCCTACCTTCATACTATTATAGATTGTTCTTAATAGGTCTCTTGCAGCCTCATCACGGCCAGTAGAGAACCATCCAATTCTAAAGACCATAATTTGTATTCTATATAGGAAGCTGGAAGAAAAGTCAACCTGTGATTCAGACATTAGACCATAGACTTCAGACATCAGACTGAGGAGGGGGAAATAGCCAGGGATTACACAAAGGCATGGCAGTTATAGTGAAAGTCATAAATAAGTTGACATAAATCAAACTCTAAATCCTAATATCTAAATCCTAAACAAATCCAAAATTCGAATGACCAAAATGTTTGGAACATTTGAATTTAGGGTTTTG
>PFIF01000226.1:1443-9710 GCA_002782605.1 Deltaproteobacteria bacterium CG_4_8_14_3_um_filter_43_13
ATTGTCGTTGACTATAGCAATAGAAAGGCTGGTGTCTAACGTCTGAAGTCTGGTGTCTGAATTGCAGAATTAAATATCATTGACTATGGATCTTTGATGTGATAATTCTGTAACTATTCAGGCACAAAGAGACAAAGGCACTAAAAATACGGTTTACGGTTAACAGTTTACAGTTAATACTTAACTGGTAACTAAACTATTCTTTGTGCCTTTGGTGCTCTGTGCCTTTGAAACCAATGGAGACTAACCAAGGCAGTGCTTAAAAAGAGCGTAAAATACTTTTCAACCCTATTTATAATAATATTTTTCTCCTCGTGTGCTACCGTTGATCTTCCAAAGCCCCCTCCTCTCAAGGAATCTTCGATAACAGAGGCAGAAAAGGCCAGCTCATTGGCATATTATCACTTTTCTCGAGCTCAACTTTTCGAAAATGAAGAAAAGATAGATTCAGCCATAGAAGAATACAAATTGGCTTTAAATTATGATATGGATTCCCCTGTCTTAAGAATATACCTGGCGATTATTTATATAAAAAAAGGGCTTTTACAGGATGCGATTCACCAGTGCCAGAGTGTAATTAGCAGTCACCCAGAACATTCACCCGCTCGTTTACTTTTAGGGGGGTTATATTCTACTACGGGTAATGAACATGCTGCCATCAATGAGTATGAAACCGTAGTCAAAATTGACCCTAAAAACAAAGAGGCTTACTTTTTCCTGAGTGCTCTGTATCTCAAGGTTAAAGAACACGAGAAGTCCATCTCTTCCCTGAAGAGGCTACTTGAGATTGACCCGGATTCTGCAATGGGTAATTACTATCTGGGAAGAGTCTACGCCGAGATAAAATTCTTTAAAGAAGCTGAAAAATACTACCACAAAGCTTTAATACTTAAACCAGATTTTGGTGCTGCCTTAATTGAGCTAGGCACAATTTGTGAGTTTCAGGGAGAAAATAAAGGGGCGATTGAAATATATGAAAAGATATTAAAGATTAACCCTTCTGATGCTTCCGTCTTAACACGCCTTGGCCATTTATACCTTAAACAGGAGAAACCAGATAAAGCGATAGAAAAGTTTGAAAAGTTAAAGAAGCTGGATATTAATAATAAGGATGTTGGTGTAAAAATAGGACTGATCTACCTTGAGCAAAAGAAATATGAAGAGGCTATAAGAGAATTTAATCTTATCCTGGGCATTGATCCCAATTTTCATAAGGCTAGATATTACCTGGCTGTTGCTTACGAAGAAAAAGGAGAATTAGAAAGAGCAATTGAGGAGTTTAAAAAGGTACCTTTGGATTCAGATTTTTTCCCTGATTCACAGATCAACATTGGGTATATCCTCGGAGAAAAACAAAAGAATTCCAAAAAAGCTATTGAAGTTATTAAAGAGGCTATTGAAAAAAGGGGGGGGGATGTTAAATTATATGAGTTCCTGGCCTCCCTGTTTGAAAAGAATCGGGACTATGAAAACAGTATTGAAACGTTAAAGAAGGCATTGGAATTAAAACCAGATGATATAAATCTCCATTATAATCTTGGCATTCTATATGACAAAGCTGGAAACATTGAAAAAGGCATAGAGGAGATGAGAGAAGTCTTGAAATTGGATCCTAAAAATGCCAATGCTTTAAACTATATTGGATATAACTATGCTGACAAAGGTATAGATCTAGACGAGGCAGAAAGATTAATAAAGAAGGCATTGGAGATAAAATCTGAAGACGGTTATATTACAGACAGCCTTGGTTGGGTTTATTATAAAAAAGGGAAAATTGATGAAGCCATTAAAGAGCTGGAGAAAGCTATTAAGTTAGTGCCTAAAGATCCAATAATTGCTGAACATCTCGGTGATGCGTATCTTAAAAATAGTAAAAAAGACAGGGCATTGGCTATGTATGAAAAGGCCCTGAAGTTAGATCCAGATAAGAAATTACTGAAAGATAAGATTAAGATGATAAAGGAAAATAAATGAAAGGGAATAGAGATAAATTTGAATCCTCAAAAGGTGGGTTTTTATACACCCAAAAATGATGAAGTCGTAAAAAGTCAAAAATCAGACGGCACAGTAAAAAGCTCCAGATGCAAGGCGCGCAAATCCAAAGGAATGAGGCGTACTTACATGTACGCTGCAATGACTGAAGATGCAGCGCCTGTCTGCGTGCAGGGCACAGGCAGGGAACGCCGCAGATGGACTTTTTACGAAGCCGTCAAAAATATCTTCAACTTTAGCGTGCTTCTCATATTTTCTGTTTCTATCCTGACTGGGTGTACCAGTCTGAGACGTTCTATATCCCCAATTAAACCATTAAGCTCTCCAGATGATATCCTAAAAAAGATAGTAATCAGAGAAGGGAAGATTAAAGATTTAAAAGGAATAGCAAAGGCAAGGATAACGAGTGCAGACAAGAATTACTCTCTTAAAGAGGTTATTATTGTTCAAATGCCATCATCATTGCGAATGGAGACATTGAGTTTTTTTGGCCAGCCATTGTTTTTTTTAACAGCAAAACACAACCAGTTGTCCATCTTGTCTCTCTCAGAGAATAAATTTTATAAGGGTGAATTTACACCAAAGAATTTGTCTATTGTATTTCCTCTGTATTTAAAATCAAAAGACCTGTTTTCTATACTGCTGGGTAGTACCCCGTTGATTGATCATATTGATATGGACATTGGAATTGTTCCAGAAAAGAATCTCTACCTTGTGAGGTTTTACCAGCAGGGAGGAATTACAAGGCAATTTATATGGATTGAGCCTCTAAATTTTTCTATAATGAAAAGTGAGATCTACGATTCCTCAGGAAATCTTGTCCTTAAAGTTGAGTTCGACAACTATAAGACGATAAATGATCTCTTGTTTCCTATGTCTACCAGTATTTCATTGCCTTCAAGCAGGGGCACGGTGAACCATGCCCCTGCTAAAATAGAGATTGATTACAGTGAGCTGGAAATAAATACTGGTATAAACCAGCATAGTTTCGATCTGGATGCTCCACCGGGTGTGACGATAGTCTATCTGGACTGAATAGATGAATGGGGTCTGACCCGACATTTGGGTAAGGGCAGGTATGAAACCTGCCCCTACACGGGTTTGACCCCGAATTCCAAAAGAAGGAAGAAATGCATCGTATTGGCTCCGTTTTAGAAGACGCTCTGAGAGAGCTGAAATACAACACCAAATTAAAAGAACACCTTGTCCTGGAAGTTTGGGACGAAGTAGTTGGAGAATATATTGCAAAACAGACTCAACCAGAGAGCATCAGGGATAACAAACTTTTCGTAAGGGTTTCAACCCTTCCCTGGATACGCCAGTTAGAATCTCTGAAACAAATGATAATAGAACGCTTGAATAGAAGAGTAGGAAAAACAGTACTAAAAGAGGTACAGTTCAGCCTCAGTGAAACTCCTGGCCCCAAATGTATAAAGGCTATGATGGTTAGCCATAGAAAATGGTTGGATATAGAGGTAGATAAAAGCTATTTGGAAAGCATAAACAAGGACTTAATTCATATAAGAGATCCTGAAACCAGAGATATTCTTTCCCGCACAATGATTAAAAATGCTAAACTTCGAAGTTTTAGAGAAGATCAGAAATTGGAATCCCCATTCAGATCATGAGTAAAAAGGGGCTCTAGTATTTTTAACCCTGCCCCCCCTGCCCTTGGAGGCCTCTACTAGAACAAGCTTTCCTTGAGACTTTATGTCAGGATAGACAATCTGTAGTTTTTTAGGCTCAAGCATGGTTTCTCTGAGATTGTACATCAAGTCTCCAAGTCTGACAACAGGAAAGATAAGGTACACTTTACCTTTTGGTTTCACTAAGTATTTTGCAGCTGTTAATGTCTCTTGTAAAGAGCATTCGATCTCATGCCGTGCTATAGCTTTTTGATAATCCGGGTTAATCCTTCCAGAATCTACCTTTCGATAAGGTGGATTGCTGAACACTATATCGAAAGTCTCTGCCTTAAATAATCCCTTTAGATTGCTTATGTTTTCATGGATGATTGTAATCCTTTTGGAAAGATCGTTTAACCCAACACTTCTGCTTGCCATTTCAGCCATGTCCTTCTGAATTTCAACCCCTACTATCCTGTTAATTTCGGTTCTGTGGGCTAATAAAATGGGTATTATGCCACATCCGGTACCTAGCTCGATGATAGATTCAACTTTGGGGACACCAACAAAATTTGCAAGGAGTATAGCATCGATAGAAAATCGGTACCCGTCTCTTTTTTGAAGGATCCTTAAATCTCCACCCAGTAAGTCATCAAGGGTTTCCTCATCTTTGATAACTTGATAAGGTTTTTCCATGATAGGCTCTTATTAGTTCATAGGGGTTAGTGATCAGTGACCAGTGACCAGTGATCAGTGACCAGTGACCAGTGACCACTGCCTCCTGATCCCTGAGAACTGATCCCTGCAAACTTAATCAGGGATTACCCCCAGGATGCTGTTGATTACTAATCCAGAGGGAAGTTTCGGGTAAAAAAAAGTAGACTTTTGAGGCATCCTTACTCGTGCGCAGGCAGCTTCATTAACCTGCTTAACCCTGGTTGGATTCATCAAAAAGACCATCTCATATTTGTCCTTTCTAACTAACTCTATAGCTTCATCACCGTCTTCAATGAAATCAACATTTTTCTGATTTTCCATATTTTGATCGCTGATACCCAAAATAGCATTTAGAATAAATGCCTGCAGTATATTGACATCCAGCCCTCTAAGAACAGGGGTAATATTATCCATAACCCGTGAATTCAAAAGGTCTTCATTCTTCATGGTCAAAAGACTGTAGTAATTTGCGTCTTTCATATACATACCAAAGGTATGCTGTGTTTGTCCCCGTTTTTCCAGCTCTGTAAATAACTCTCCTCTAATAGCCAACTCATTGTTGCCGTTAAATACAAATTCCTCCACGTGAAAATACTCTTCAGCCTTTTTGTAAAAAAGGTCTGGATTAAAATTATTTAAGTTATACACAAGACGGTGAGTGGGTAGAATTACCAACCCTTCGTCATCCATATTTGATAGGTACATCATTGCATAGTTGTAAGCCTCGTTGCCGTTAAAACTCTTGTTTCTTCCCCTCATTTTTATAGAATAATTGAGGGCAGTTTCATATCTATGGTGGCCATCAGCGATAAATAAGGACAACTCTTTTATGGCATTGGTTATCTTATGTATAATCTCTTTATCATGTATTCTCCATAACTGATGTCTTGTTTTTTTGTCATCAAAGAAATCAATAAATGGAGAAACATCTTGTCTTCCTTCAACAATTCTATCTATCTTTTTTTCAGGGTCAGAATACAGAGAAAATATCGGGCTTAGGTTTGCATTGCAGGATTCCATCAATTTTAATCTGTCGGCTTTGGGTTCTGTCATAGTCTTTTCATGAGGCAGTACTATCCCACTGCTAAAATCCTCCAGCTTCACAAGGACGATAAAACCTTTTCTTGTCTTTCTTTGTTCCCTCTTTAAGGTAAATTCTTGTTGGTAATAATATATCGAGGGGAGATCATCCCTTACCAAAATGTTGTCTTCTTGCCATATTTTTAAGTAATCAGCCGCCCTGGTATATTTATCTACCTGATCATTATCTCCGGGAAGGTCTTTCCCTAAATCCAAACGGATTATATTATTAGGATGCCTCTGATAGTACCTTTCCTGTTCTTCTTTTGTAATAACATCATAGGGAGGAGTAACAACCAGTGATATATCTTCCATCTTCTCTTGATTATATAAAATTCCCCTGAATGGTGCTAAGATCGCCATAGAAACTCTGTCTCCTTATTCATCTCTTGATGAGCTCATAAAAAGTCGCTTTTCCCTCCCCTTGTGGGAGGGAATAAAAGGGAGGGGGATTCTAACACATAGAAATCACTATGTATATCCACCCTCACCCCCGCCCTCTCCCATCAAGGGAGAAGGAGTTTTGACTTTTTACGAGGTTGTCATCTCTTTGTTCCAAATAATACCTGATACCATCAACAGGGATAAAGTATTTACCCCTTGCCTCATCATGGGCTACATATTTTGTTAACTCGTAGTAAGAAGGTCTGTTAAACCTGGCGTCAAACCTTTTATTCTTCACTTTACAGTACAAAACGTTATCTCTGCCAATCCAAAGGGTATCTAACCGTAAGGTTTCTTCACTTTCATCATTCAGGACTATTTTGAAAACATCCTGAAAGTCTACTTTCTTTACGACAAAGGGGGTATCTTCAACATCAAGATAACACTTCTCGTTATTTATGTGAAGCAGGTATCTTCCGTCGAACTCCTTTACAAGGTGTTTATTGAAATAAAGATAGATGTCTCTACGTATAATTTGAGCCCCTTTATAATACCAGTTCCCCTCTTTATCGATCCTGATGTGGCAAGGGGGAATCATATCTTTCATCTAAAACCCTCCAGATTTTTAAACATAACAAAACAGTATGAAAATGTAAATATCTTTGTCAAGAAAACTGCACCTTCAGAGTCTGGACTTCGGACTTTAAACAGGAAAACCCTTGACAGCGGCTGGTTCTTTGGTATATTTGGCAAGTCTGATTCGGGGGCAGACCCCACAATCCACGAACATTAGATTTGGAGGGTAAGATGGATCTAAAAAAGATAAAGATCGACATACCAGAAGGGTGCAACGTAGTCCTGGGACAAACCCATTTTATCAAAACAGCGGAGGACATTTATGAAGTAATGGTAAACACAGTGCCATCAGCCAGGTTTGGGATAGCCTTTTCAGAGGCCTCTGGTCCTTGCCTGATAAGGGCAGAAGGAAATGATGAGGGGCTTAAAAAGACTGCTCTGGAGATCTCCGGCAATATTGATTGTGGGCATACCTTTACAGTGGTGATGAGGGACGCCTATCCAATCAATGTCTTAAATGCTATTAAGATGTGCCCGGAGGTATGCTCTATCTACTGTGCCACAGCCAACCCCATAGAGGTAGTAGTCATGGAAACCGAGCAAGGAAGGGGCATAATGGGTGTAATAGATGGCTTTAAATCAAAAGGTGTGGAAGGAGAGACAGACAAATCGGCAAGAAAAGAACTCTTGAGAAAAATTGGGTATAAACTGTAGGGGGAAAGGCACAGAGGAGCAAAGAAAGTTTACTTGCTTCTGACATTGCTAAAAATTTTTTCCTTGACTTTCGGTAACTGTTCAGGTAGACACAAAATTACACTTTTGAGACCATCCCAAACGCATCAGGTAATTTTTTATGCAAGTTGCCGAAATAGAACTCTATGAGATATTAAAACCGAAGATTGGTGAAAAAGAAGCCAGAACTTTAGTTGAGTACATTGAGACTAAGGTTGACAGAAAATTGGAGGAAAGGAAAGATGTTCTGGCAACAAAAGAGGATATTGCGAATTTAAGGGCGGCAACAAAAGAGGATATTGCATATTTAAAGCAGGATATTGCCAATTTAGAAATCAAGTTGGAAAAAACACGAGCGGATATCATCAAATGGATGTTTTTGTTTTGGATTGGTCAATTAGCCTCACTGATAGCCATATTGGAGTTATTTTTCAAAAGGTGATGTAGCTACTCAGGAGACAGAATCCAGAATAGTAGTGTGGGGTCTGACCCGACATTTGGGTTATATTGCTACGGGTCTGAACCTGAATCCACTCTTACTGAACTTTTAGATGCCAGTCTTAGCAGAGAAAGAAAACACCCCCTGTATTCCTTATTCGCAATTGCCCTGAAACATTCTATCAACTCTCGCTCCTCTGATAAGAGATCACCGGGGTATTGACAGATAGATGGTTTTTCCCTGACCTCTTTCACTCCAGTGTTCTCCTTTGCCTCTTTATATATCCCCTCATCTATATCCTGAAAGAAAAAATCAATAGAAACATCTAATGACCGGGCAATCTTTTGCAGCATCTCTGCATTAACCTTATTTATCCCCTTTTCATACTTCTGGATCTGCTGATAGGTTACCCCTACCATCTCACCCAGCTTTTCCTGGGATATACCCAACTCTTCTCTCCTGAGTTTGATCTTCATTCCTATATATTTACCGTCTCTTATTGCATCCATAGTATTTCCCTCTAATGAGGTTACTATGCTACAATTTTAAGTTACCAAATTCTACAAATCAAAGGTTGTATTTTTCTCTATTTTTCTCTTGACATGCACAACCTTGGGTTGTATATAGGTATAACCGTAACAGTTCAGCCACTAAGACACCAAGGCACTAAGATTACAGAATTATTCTCTTAATACCCCTTTTTATGAAGGACA
This sequence comes from Deltaproteobacteria bacterium CG_4_8_14_3_um_filter_43_13, assembly GCA_002782605.1. Taxonomy (GTDB): domain Bacteria; phylum Desulfobacterota; class UBA8473; order UBA8473; family UBA8473; genus UBA8473. Next base: position 9,702 of record PFIF01000226.1, read on the forward strand.
CATTGAAAT
>PFIF01000187.1 GCA_002782605.1 Deltaproteobacteria bacterium CG_4_8_14_3_um_filter_43_13
TTGCCATATCCATTGAAATGACTTTACAACCGACCTTTTCCCACATAGTTTTGATTCTTTCAAGGGCGTTTCTGTTTGTTCTGGAAGTAGGGGTAAGTACACATTTATGCCCAATAAATAGAAAAGGGTCGGCAGCTTCAATTCCAGAGTTCTCTGTTCCTGCAATGGGATGACCGCCAACGAAATATATATTATCATTATCGGGAATAAATCTTTCCACACCTTTTACGATTTCTTCCTTTATGCTGCCTACATCCGTAATTATGCACCCATCTGGTATATACCGGACTACTTTCTTGATTATCTCGATAATTACTCCAGGAGGTGTAGCTACTACCACTAAATCTACATCAGAAACACCTTCAGCAAGGTGGGTAGTATAAGTGTCAATGGCACCCAGATCAATGCCCTTTTTCAGATTTTTTTCATTCCTGCCTATCCCAACTACTTTTTTGAAGAGGTTTTCTCCCTTGGCGGCCTTTGCTAATGAACCTCCAATTAACCCTAATCCAATAATTGCAACCTTGTCAAAGAGGCAGGCCACTCTTATAAACTCCTTCCTACAGCATTGGCTATGTTTCGCAGATCATTCATCAGGCTGTTGAAATTATCGGGTTTCAAGGATTGAGGTCCGTCAGAAAGGGCATCCTGTGGGGAAGGGTGTACCTCAATCATTAATCCGTCCGCTCCAGCCGCAATAGCAGCTCTCGATACTGGTCCAACCAGATTCCATTTGCCAACGGCATGGCTTGGATCTACAATTATGGGAAGATGACTAAGCTCCTTAATTATTGGAATAGCGCTTATATCAAGGGTATTCCGGGTAGCCGTTTCAAATGTTCTAATCCCCCTCTCGCATAGTATTATCTGTTTATTTCCCTGGGATGCAATGTATTCTGCAGACATGAGAAGCTCCAGTATAGTAGAACTGAAACCTCTTTTAAGGATAACAGGTTTCTTGATGGCGCCAACCTCCTTCAATAGGCGGAAATTCTGCATATTTCTAGTGCCAATCTGAACTATATCAGCATATTCACAGACCATGTCAATATCTCTGGGGTCCATTAATTCAGTGACTACCATCAAGCCTGTGCTTTTCCTCGCTTCTGCAAGATACCTCAACCCTTCTTCACCCAGCCCCTGAAAGCTGTAAGGTGAAGTTCTGGGTTTGAAAGCGCCTCCACGAAGAAACTTTGTTCCTGTTTTTTCAATGGATTGAGCCACATCCAAAAGCATCTCTCGACCTTCTACAGCACATGGTCCAGCAATAACCTGTATGTTGTTGCCGCCTATCTCAACTCCATTGAGGTTTATTATTGTGTTGTCCTTTTTGAATTCCCTGCTAACCAGTTTGTATGGCTTTAATATTGGTACTATCTTTTCAACACTGGGAAGAGACTCTAATGATTGACTGTGGAGTATGGCATCCTCTCCAACAACACCAATAATGGTGCGCTCCTTTCCCTTTGAAATATGGACAGCCAAACCCAGATCTTCGATCTTTTTTATAACGCGATTAAAATCATCTTCAGTGCACATTGGTTTTAATACTACAATCATGCTATTTCCTTCTAGGTTCTATTTTTTTATACTTCTGGGATATGATCCCAATATCTTTAGAAACAAAGAATTTTTGTTCAATTCATCCAGGGCATTTTTTACATTTTCGTCAGAGATGTGTCCCTCCATGTCCAAAAAGAATATATACTCCCATGCCTTTTTCTTGAGAGGCCTTGACTCAATCTTTGTCAGATTGATACTATTCCTGGCAAAGGGTTCTAGCATTAAGTGTAAAGCCCCAACTTCATCTTTGACTGAAAACATAATGGATGTTTTATCATTGCCGCTCTTTTCAGGTTCCTTTTTACCGATTACGAGAAACCTGGTAAAATTATTGATGTTATCCTCAATCTTTCTTCTTACTATACTCAGATCATAAAGGGTAGCGGCAAACTCGCTGGCAATAGCAGCAACTGATGGATCATCGGATGCATTCTGAGCAGCCAAAGCGGTACTTGCTACATCAAGTATAGGTATATTTGGCAGATTATTTTCAAGCCAATTACGACATTGAGCAATAGCATGGGGATGAGAATAGACCTTCTCGATATTTTCCATATTTCCTGTTTTTGACAGAAGATGATGAGATATCTCTAATAAAATCTCTGCGCATATCTTTAGATTGTAGTCAACAAACATATCGAGGGTATTGCTGACCACTCCTTCAGTTGAATTCTCTATCGGGACAACTCCAAAATTGACTCTATCTCGTTCTACTTCATCAAATATTTCAGGGATATTCCTTTTCTGTACAAAATCTGCTGATAAACCGAAGTGATGAATAGATGCTATGTGAGTAAAAGTGGCTTTAGGACCCAGGTATGCGATTTTAATGGGTTGCTCAAGGGAGAGGGAAGCAGAGATTATCTCTCTAAAGACAGTTTTTATGGCTTCGTTTGTAAAAGGGCCTTTATTTATCTTTGTTAATCTCTCATATATTTTGAGTTCTCTTTCAGGTGCATAAAAATCCATATCGTTTTCGGCTTTAGTTTTAGCAATCTTAATTGCTAATTCAGCCCTTTTATTGAGTAATTTGAGTATTCCTGTATCAATCTGGTCGATCTTGTCACGTGATATATCTAATTCACTCCGCTCACTCACATTTTAGTCCTCCTACCCAAAAATAAATTGCCTATGTCTGACTGATTCTTTGCATTTGTAATGAAAAAAGTTATTCTAACTTAAATAGATAGAAAATGCAACCTTTTTTAGCACAGTGTTGGAAAATGGAAGGCACATCCGGAGAATATCCGGTTAGGCAGATTGTCTTTTAACCAATAGCCGCTGCCATCTTAAATATAGGTAGATACATGGCTATTACTAAGCCGCCAAGAACAACACCCAGAAAAACCATTAGCATAGGTTCAAGCATGGCGGTCAAAGTATCAACTGCGGCATCAACTTCATCATCATAGAAGTCTGCGATCTTTCCAAGCATGGCATCCAGGGCACCGGTAGCTTCCCCCACAGCTATCATTCTGACTACCATAGGCGGGAAAACCTTGCTCTCAGCCAAGGGTTCGGCTATGGTTCGGCCTTCACTGATACCTGCTTTTGTGTAGTATATCGAACGTTCCACTGTCTTATTTCCGGCTGTCTTAGCTGTAATGTCCAGACCATCCAATATGGGTACGCCGCTGGAAATCATGGTTCCCAATGTCCTGGTAAATTTAGCAACCGCAGCTTTCCTTATCAACGGTCCAAATACAGGGAGTTTAAGGACAAAGTCATCAATGATGGTTTTCCCCTTTTCTGTATTATGGAATTTTTTGAAGGCAACTCCCAATACAAATAGACTCCCAGCAATATATATAATGCTGCTCTTCAATATCTCACTTATCTTAATTACGATTTGAGTAGGGGCGGGGAGTGCCGCACCAAACTCCGCAAACATCTTTTGGAAAACAGGGATGACAAAGAGAAGCAGCACAACAACTACAATAACAGCAACTCCCAAGATACTAATAGGATAAACCATTGCCCCCTTAACCTTCTTCTTTAGCTTCATCGTCTTCTCTATATAGCCTGCCAGTCTATTCAGGATAGAGTCTAATATGCCTCCCACCTCACCAGCCGCCACTAAGTTGACATACAGCTCATCGAATAGGTTCGGATGTTTTTTAAGTGCATCAGTAAAAGTCGCTCCCCCTTCTATATCCCCTTTTATCTGAACAAGTATCTTTTTAAAGGTCTTGTTATCCTGTTGGGATGAGAGTATATCCAGTGCCTGTACCAGAGGAAGTCCAGCGTCTATCATGGTAGAAAACTGGCGGGTGAAGATAACCAGATCATTCTCTGTAACCTTTGGTTGAAAAAAAGCAATATTTTCAAATAGGTCTTTTGGCTTTGCCTTGATCTTGCTTGGTGTGATCTTTTGTCTTCCAAGCTGCATCCTCACAGCAGGTTCTGAAACTGCCTCAATTTCCCCTTTTTGAATCTTGCCCTGCCGTGTTTTCCCTTCCCAGATATATACTTGCATGATTTATTTTCCTCCTCTTCCTATGCCTCACACAAATAATCTCTTAGCCAATGTCTCCTTCATCAATTTAACAGGTGCATCTATATCTGTCCAAATTTTAAAACTCAAAGCCCCCTGAAAGACCAGCATTCCCAGTCCATTATGAGTGGTTAAACCAGCTTCTTCTGCCTCTCTCAAGAGGGGAGTCTTTAAGGGGTTATAAACTATATCATATATTATAGCACTATTAGGCAAATAATTGAGAGGCAGCTTCAAAGAATCTCCGTTCATCCCAACGGAGGTAGTATTTATAACCAGGTCGGTATCACCCAAACAATTCTTTAGGGCATTATTCTCTAAAGGTAGTGCAGAAAAGTTTACGGAGGGAAACCTATCAGAGAATTCTCCTGTAAACTTTTCTGCTCTGTTATAAGTCCTGTTAGCAACAGATATTTTTTTGGCACCACCTAACGCCAGACTAACCAATATCCCTCTAGCTGCCCCACCTGCACCTACCATTAATATGCGTTTACCTTTGGGGCTAAAACCAAGATCATTTTTAAGGGATTCAAGAAAACCCTTGCCGTCGGTATTAAATCCTACCAGTTCACTGTCAATATTTTTGACGGTATTTACTGCACCTATTAACTCTGCCTCTGTATCAATTCTGTCCAGATACGCTATTACCCTTTCCTTGTGAGGGATTGTTAGATTTACACCAACGATGTTCATACATCTAATGGCATTTATTGAATCCTTTAAATCCCCTGGTTTGACATCGAAGGGCAGATAAACGTAGTTGAGACCCAGGTGTTTAAATACAGTATTATGCATCAAGGGTGAAAGAGAGTGGTGAATAGGGTGACCCAGGATACCTGTAATTTTAGTATTGGCATCTATATTCATAATCTTCTATTCGTTTTTCCGAAATATAAATACACAATAAAAAAGCAAGCAAATGGAAAGCAGAACACAAAAACTGCTTAAGTATAGAAAAACAATTGAGTTTTGTCAAATATCAAATAGAGAAGGCTTCTGGAAAAGAAATTTTGGCAGTTATAAGAGGGGTCGAATATACAGACTAATAGCTTTGTAACTCTGCAAGAGAGTTACTCAAATCCCTAAACTCCTCCAAACTGAGGGTCTCTCCCCTCCGCCCCGGGTCAATCCCGCATGCCTTTACCGTATTTAGCACGTCGCTAAAAAGCATACCAAGATTTAGAGTATTCTTTAGGGTGTTTTTTAGGGTCTTCCTCCTTTGGGCAAAAGATGCCCTTACCACGCTTTTAAAAATCCGTTCATCTTTAATTCCCATAATGAAGGATTCAGAGAAAACAAACCTTACCACAGCAGAATCCACTTTAGGCTGAGGGTAAAAAGAGTATCTGGGAATTAATAGCTCCTTTGAAACTGCAGCACTTATTTGAGAGAAGACCGACAGCACTCCATAATCCTTTGTCCCTGGATTAGCAACTATTCTGTCTGCCACTTCCTTTTGAAACATTAAAATTGCCATAGACAAAGAGTTCTTATATTCTAATAACTTAAAAAGCAAAGGGGCAGAGATGCTGTATGGTATATTGCCTAAAACCTTTAATTTGCTTCCATGCAATTTTGCAACTCCAGGGAAGTCGAAGAGTAAAACGTCTTGGGTAATCACCTCTACATTTTTGTCCTTAACAATCTCATCGTTCAGAAGCCTCACCAATGCCTTATCTATCTCGATTGCTAGTACTTTCCGAACCCTCGGAGCCAATCGCGTAGTCAGCGCTCCCAGACCTGCACCTATTTCAACAACTACCTCATCCTTTTTTAAATCATATAGGGCTATAATCTCCTCCAGTACCTTATCATCTACCAGAAAATTCTGGCCCAATTTCTTCTTAGGGCGGATTTTATAATTTTTTAACTGGGTTAATGAAGAAGCCATACTATCTTGGCCATCTGGAAACAGCGTTCATATCCATAGATGAAGTGATCCCTTTCCTTAAATAGTAATCGCCAATCCCTGCAATCATTGCCGCATTGTCGGTGCAGAGAATAGGAGAAGGTATAAATACCCTTAGACCTTTTTCTTCAGCCATACCCTTTAATCTGGTACGAAGCCTGCTATTGGATGCCACTCCACCGGCAAGAACAACTGTATTGACACCACTACTCAATGCCGCTGTAAGAGTCTTAATAACCAGGACATCAACTATTGCTTCCTGAAAACTCGCGGCAATATCATTGATCTGATCGGATATTACTTCCTCAGAACGAGTTCTTACGTAATTTAAAACCGCTGTTTTTATCCCACTAAAACTGAAGTCAAGAGAGTTATGGTACATTAAAGCCCTGGGGAAGTCAACTGCCTCAGGATTCCCCCCTTTAGCCAGTTGATCAATTACAACCCCTCCCGGGTACCCTAGCTTTAAAAGCTTGGCAACCTTATCGAAGGCTTCTCCGGCAGCATCATCTCTGGTCTGCCCCAGCAACCGGCAGTCATCCAAACCATGGACCAGGTACAGACTCGTGTGCCCACCAGAAACTACTAACGATATAAAGGGGAATGCCAAATTGTCCTCTTCCAAAAAGATAGCAGAGATATGACCTTCAATGTGATGTACCCCTATCATAGGCACATTTTTTACATAGGCTATTGATTTTGCCACTGATAACCCCACAAGAAGAGAACCGACTAACCCAGGCCCCTGAGTTACAGCAATTCCCTGAATCTCATCCAGAGATAGGTTGGCCACAGCCATGGCCTCCTCTATTACAGGGATAATCGATTCAACGTGTCTCCTTGAAGCAAGTTCAGGGACGACCCCTCCGAACCTGCTGTGCACATCGATTTGAGAATAGATTATGTTTGATAATATTCTCTTGCCATCCGCCACTACCGCAGCAGCAGTCTCATCACAGGAAGACTCTATACCTAAGATTAACATAATAAATTCCTCATCTTAAAACTACACCTGTCTAATTATTTCTTTAATCGCTTCAGAGACAAGGTCAATTTCCTCTGCGGTATTAAAGTAACCCACACTTATCCTGACACCGCCCTCTGGAAATGTCCCTATAGTCTTGTGTGCCTCAGGGGCACAGTGTAGCCCTGCCCTCACTAATATATTATAGACATTATCCAGGATAAAACCCACGTCCAAGGAGTTCAAGCCTTTTATATTAAAAGATACTATCCCTATCTTCTTTTCTTGGCTTTCAGGTCCATACAATTCAATTTCTTCAAACTCATTTAATCTGTTGGTCAGCTCAGTGGACAAACAGATTTCGTGCTTCCTTATCTTTTCAATCCTCTCTGTTTTGATGAAACTAATTCCAGCTCCCAGACCGATTATGCCAGGGGTATTTAAAGTACCACTCTCAAACTTTTCAGGCAGATTCTCTGGTTGAGTTTCAAGCTCAGAACTCCACCCTGTTCCTCCTTCCAATAGAGGTGTTAATTCAATGCCATCTCTTATATAGAGGAATCCGGTCCCCTGGGGACCAAGTAATGCCTTATGCCCTGGACATGCCAGCATATCTATCCCTAGTTTTTGGACATCTATCATAATTGTTCCAGCCGTTTGAGAAGCATCCACCATGAAGAAAATACCGTTATCTTTAGCAATACAGCTTATATCCTTTATTGGTAGGAGGGTCCCTGTCACATTGGAAGCATGGGTCATAACTATCAATCTGGTATTGACCTTAATTGCTTTCTGAACTTTATATGGATCTAAATACCCTTCTCTTGAGCACCTAACTACTGTTGTTTCTACCCCCTTCTTTGCCAATGCTTTTAATGGTCGGAGCACAGAATTGTGTTCCATGGAGGTAGTAATTACATGATCACCTGGATTGAGTAATCCTTTAATCCCTAAGTTAATTGCCTCAGTTCCATTATGTGTAAAGACAATATTGGAAGGGTTTGATATATTAAAAAATTTGGCTATGGTTTCTCTGACATCGGTTATTAGGCGGTTTGCCTCTATCCCCCATTTATGCCCTGCCCTGCCTGGATTGGCACCTATATTTCGAAAAACGTGATTAACTGTTTGGTAGACAGCCTCTGGTTTAGGAAAGGAGGTAGCAGCATTATCCAGATAGACTGGCATATTTTAAACCTCTTTGAGACTAAACAGATATAATCAAACTGTTTTTAATACATTTCGCTCGAATCCTAGAATGCTTGACCCCTTGAACCCTTTTCATCGACCAACTCTTTGGGAGATGAATATTATTAATACTAGCCTAACATTCATGCAATTTCAAGGTATTTGTGGATGCAAACGGTATTGGACAATGTCCATTTTTGTGTCAAAAATTCCTTTGACTAAGTGCGTTAA
>PFIF01000275.1 GCA_002782605.1 Deltaproteobacteria bacterium CG_4_8_14_3_um_filter_43_13
CACCCCCACCCTGCCCCTCCCCCATCAAGGGGGAGGGAATATTTATAGTAAAGGTATTAAAGGGACATTCCACTAGATCGTAGGAGACAATTTAAGGTGTATTCTAAATTTCGTGAAATTTATCAAGCCAGACATGAATATGCTCAATCGTTTTCGGAGAAAGGGGTAATGGGTTATATATGTACCTTAGTCCCCGAAGAGGTAGTATATGCAGCCGGCTTTCTTCCTGTTAGACTGATAGGTGCACATCAGCCTTCAAACTATTGCCGATATGTATATCCCCCCTATATTTTGCTCTTACTGTCGGGATATACTAGCCCAGGGGCTACAAGGTCGATATCATTACCTTAAAGGGTTGCTCCACACCAGCAGCTGCGAGAAAATCAGAAGTGCCTTCGAGAGCTGGCAGCGTCATATAGGTGGAGACCACACTTACTTCCTTTGGATGCCTCAAATCTTGAGCCAAGGGGCAAAGGAAGTTTTTCTTTCCGAAGTTCTCTGCCTCAAAGAGCAGCTAGAATGTTCAATCAGGCGGCTGAGGCCAAAGGCTATGGCAGGGATTGTTGCTCTACCCTGCGCATAGCACTCGGAGCCCATTTTATGGGTACTTTTGGGCTCGATGCCACCACAGGCAAGCACCTGCATCCTGATGTTATTGTCAATGTGATAATATGTCAAGGACAGGTAAAATCTCATCAGCTCCATGCAGAATACCTGGGAATTCCCAACATTAATATCGAACTTCCATTTTATTTTCAAAGCCACGAAATAGCCAAGAAACATTTCATAGATCAGTGTCATCAAGCAGTGGAAAAACTGGAGAAAACGTTAGGCAGAAAATGTGACGATGAAAAGTTAGTAGAGGGTACAAAGAACGAATTACGCACCCGGCTGAGTATGACTAGGATAGCTTTGCTTCAAAGAACCGTGCCTGCCCCTCTGAAACAGAGGCACTTGGGTTCCCTTATGGCCTTTCAGCTCCGAGGTGTGACCCATCGCTGTGATGTGGCTGACTTTTTTGAGTTGGCCCTGGAAGAAGTGAAACAGCGGACGGAAGACGGCATTGCCGCCTTCGAAAATGAGGAATTACGGCTCTTCCACGAAGGGAGTTTGCCCTGGTATGCAAAGATCGGTGATGTACTCCGATACCCAGAAAGACATGGGGGCGTTTATATGGGCTCTCTGAATAACTTTGGCATTGGAGGCTGTTTTGTAATCGACGAGCAAGGACACTGGGGGGTCCCCCAATTCCCCTCGGAGAAGGGTCACGAGATAAAGAGCCGAGATGAGGCATTTGAAGCTTTAGCCAAGGTGTTTCTAAGATATTCACCATTTTACCAGCTCTTCCAGCGCCCTGAACTCAGATTGAGCGCTGCTAAAGATTGGGAGGTTGATGGTGTAGTTTTTGCATTAGATCGAGGCTGTGTGGGCATCACCAGCGGTCTGTTTGAGAGTGCTCTTGTTGTCAAGAAGGCAGGAATTCGAGCTACATGTTACGAAACGAGCAGCACCTACCCTCCTGATTTTGATGAGAAGGGCTATCAGCGGCTGATGGACATGTTTCTGGAAACTTTGAGGACAAGATAAATCAAAGGATTTAACCGATTATGGATTTCACTCTTACCCTTGAACAGAAGATGTTTAAGGCCACAGCCAGAATATTTGCCGAAATGGAGATTGCTCCCCGTATAGACGACATGGAAACAACGCGACGCACTCCCAGGGATTTAATCAAGAAGATGCGGGATCTCAATCTCTATGGCATTCAGTATCCTGAGATATACGGGGGCGTTGGCAGCTCTTTTTTAGAATACTCCATGGTTCTGGAAGAACTGTCCAGGGTTTATTGTTCAATCGGTGGCCACATCTCCGTCAATGCCCTGTGCACTGGAACCATCTATGAATTCGGTACCGAGGCACAAAGACAAGAATTCCTGCCACACTTGATCCGTGGCAAGGCTATTGGCAGCTTTGCCTTTACTGAACCGGATACTGGTTCAGACCCCAGGGCAATTAGAACCACGGCGGTATGTGACGGAAACGAGTGGGTCATTAACGGTAATAAGATATTTATCACCAATTCCACACTACCTGGCTACATGGTGGTCTTTTGCAGAGATGTAGAGATAAGTGGCCAAATCACTTGCATTGTTGTTCCAAAGAATTGCAAGGGTTACTCCATAGGAAAATACTATGACAAATTGGGGATGCATGGGATGGAAGTTGCCGATGTCTTTTTCGACGATGTGCGGGTACCGTTTGAGAACACTATCGGTGGTGAGGAAGCCAGGGGCCGGGGATTTAATATCCTGACCCAAGAAATTGCCGGAGGTAAGCTGGGCATTTCGGCCCAATGTGTTGGTATGGCGCAAGCCGCCCTTGATGAAGCAGTAAGGTACGCCAGGACAAGAACGCAGAGGGGTAAACCGATTAGCAACTTTCAGACAATCCAGTGGATCATCGGCGAGATGGCTGCGGAGGTAGAAGCAGCCCGCTACCTGACCTATGCAACGGCCGATGCGAAATCACAAGACTCCCCTATCCTTGTGGAGTCAGCCCGTACCCGTCTTTTTTCATCTCAGGTAGCCCATAGGGCCGCCAGCAATGCAATGCAGGTTATGGGCGCATATGGTTATACCAGGGAGTTCCATATTGAGCGCATCTTCCGGGACATGAAACTATCGGAACTTTATGAAGGCGTGAACGAAATTCAGCGTATTATCTCAGCTTCCGCACTACTTCGCTAGCACCATAGTTAAGAAAGGGAATTTGCTACGAAAGACCTATCAATCTCAGACCTCATCCTGGTCAACGCGAATATTATTACCTTAGAGCCTGGGTATCCCCGAGCTTCTCTGGTGGCAGTCCATAATGGTAAGGTGCTACACATCGGGGAAACGAGTGATCTGGAAGAACTCAAAGGCAGTAAATCCAGGGTCATCGACTGCCACGGGAATACGGTTTTACCAGGATTCAACGATGCCCATTGCCACTTCTTAGCCTTCGCTGAAACCCTTACATGCTGCAGTTTCAGCCCAAAGCAAGTACGCTCCATATCTGACATCCAGAAAAATATTCAAAAGTTCGCCCAGGAGTTGCCTCCAGAAACATGGATAAGAGTGAGGGCCTATGATGAATTCTACCTGAGAGAAAAGCGTCATCCCACACGTTGGGATTTGGACAAGGCTACTTCCGTACATCCTGTAAAACTTACCCATAGATCAGGGAATGCCCATGTGCTTAACAGTCTGGCCATGGCCATTGTGGGAATATCGAACGAAACTCCTGAACCGCCAGGTGCGATCATTGATCGAGAACTGAGTACAGGTGAGCCCAATGGAGTACTTTTCGGTATGGGGCCACATCTATCGAAGATCGTACCTTCTATGAATGACGATGATCAAAACCACGGGGTTAAGCAGGCAGGCCAACAGCTTCTCTCTCTCGGAATCACTTCGATCCAGGACGCCTCGTCACAAAACGACATTAACCGCTGGAAGCTGTTTCAGCAGTGGAAAACCAATGGAGATTTAAGGTGCAGAGTAAAGATGATGTTGGGTTTTGAAGCCTTCAAATCTTACAGGCAAAGGGATTTTTTCCACACACTGGGCAGAGATCAGCTTGGTATATGTGGTGTTAAGATTCTTCTCAGCGAGACCACAGGCAGGCTTTATCCGCCTCAATCAGAATTGAATGAAATGGTCTCGGAAATTCACGGATCTGGATTTCAAGTGGCCATCCATGCCATCGAAGAGCCAGCCGTTGAAGCGGCCTGCACTGCCTTTGATTACGCATTGCAAAGATTCCCTGGATCAGATCACAGACATCGTATCGAACACTGTTCTGTATGTCCGCCTCACTTATCCACGAAATTGGCTTCTCTGGGAATCATGGTCGCAACTCAGCCGTCGTTCATATATTACAACGGGGATCGATACCTGAGAACTGTTCCAGGTCGACAATTGGAACATTTGTATCCCATAGCCACCCTTATGAAGAATGGCATCAAAGTCTGTGGAGGTTCGGATTGTCCTGTAGTACCGCCGGATCCGATGTTCGGAATCTATTCAGCGGTCTCTCGAATGTCTGAGACAGGCGAGACTGTTTTACCTGAAGAAAGGATACCTCCTTTGGAGGCAATACGTATGTATACTGAACATGCGGCAAAGGCTAGCTTCGAAGAGACGATTAAAGGAACAATTATAAAAGGAAAACTTGCCGATATGGTGGTCTTGAGTAGCGATCCCACCAAAGTTCCAGCCGAGGAGATAAAGGCAATTAAGGTCGAAATGACCATTCTTAACGGGGATGTGGTATGGGAAAAAATGGGCTAACCGATAACACCCTTCTCTATATAGGAGGATAGTTCGCTCTCCGTCATTCCTAGCAGCTCCATGTAAACGTACCGGTTATCCTCTCCCAACAACGGTGCAGCTTTCCAGTCAGCGGTCACGCTGTCGCTGAACTTGATAGGGGATGCATCGGAGGTGACCATCCCGAGGGCAGGATGTTCTAATTTCATGAAGTAATCCCTTGCCCTCAGTTGAGGATCCTTCGCTATGTCTTCAGCATTCTGAACCACACCAGCGGGGACACCCGTCTCCTGGAGGAGAGATACAAGCTCTTCAGAGGTGTATCTACCCGTCCATTGTCCAAGTAACTCATCCAACTCATCTGCATATGCCTTCCGTTTTGACAGGGAAGAGAACTTTTCATCTGTTGACCAAGAAGGGTGACCCATAACATTGCTTAGAGCTTGCCATTCCGCCTCATTGAAAACTGCGATAACACACCACCTGTCCATTCCCAAACATCTATAACATCCATATGGAGCAGCCGGTATATGATCCGCATCATTACCCTTGGGCAAAATCTCATTATTGTTCAAATATGCATCTAAAATCGCAGGCCCCATCAATGTGCACATAGCCTCATATTCCGAAATGTCTACATATTGACCTTTGCCTGTTCTGTCCCGATATTCTAAAGCTGCCAAAACAGCAAGTGCGGCATAGAGACCGGCAATTACGTCTGAATATGAATAACCCAGACCCATAGGGGGATTCTGACTGAAAGAAGTGAGGTAAGTGAGGCCTGAAAGGGCTTGAATGGTAGGCCCATAGGCTACGAAATCTCTCCATGGACCAGTCTGCCCCATTGCCGATATACTTACCATAATGAGATCACGCTTCACCTCTTTTAGGTTCTCATACTCCAGTCCCCAGTTCGACATTACTCGTGGGGAAAAATTTTCAATAACCACGTCGCTCTTCGCCGTTAACTTTAAAGCGATTTCTCTTGCTTCAGGATAGCTCATGTCGAGGGTGATGCCCCGCTTATTGCGGTTCCAGGTATTGAAATAACCTGTTAGGTCAGATTCAGCGCCCCGGGCAGTCTTTGAACATTGAACCTTAATGACTTCTGCGCCAAAATCGGCAAGGATCCTTGTGGCGTAAGGACCTGCCAACATCCAGGTGAAATCTAAAACTCTCAATCCGTTGAGGACACCCTTATTCATCGAATACTCCGTCAAATGACATGAGTGCAACCTTTGTTCTCGAGCACACTACAAATCGCCATCATGTGTCATGCCGGCTGCTTGTTTCTTGTTGCTTGTTATACGCAAGAACTCTCTCAAACCCCATGAAAGGCGCCAGAAAAATAGGCCAATGGTCACAAGTAAGTGATGCAAAACTGTAGTTCATAAGAAGCAATAAGAAATTAGCGGCCGACAACGACAACGAAAAAAGGTTACACTCAAATGACATGCATAGAAGAGAGTCTCTGCAGTTCTTCATCGGATAGACCTAGCTCGTTCCGATAGACTGAAATATTGTCTTCACCGATAAGAGGGGCTCGCTTCCGCCTGTTCAAAAAACCGCTGCTGAATTTATATGGGGAACCAGGACATTTGATGGATGTGCCAATCTGGGGATAATCCATGTCAACAAAAAAATTACGGGCTTTCAGATGGGGGCTCTCCAATACCTCCCTGGGAGACTGAACCGGGGCCCATGGAAAGCGCATAAGCTGCCCCAACTTAAAAAGCTCGTCAGTAGTGTGGGTTTTAGTCCAGCGTTCTAAGACCTCGATGATATGATCGGCGTGTCTGAGACGATACTCTTCATCTCTCCAGCTCTCTTCCACTAAATCCTCCGCCATATCCTCACTGTCCATCAATTCAATTAGGGTCTCCCACTGTTGGAAAAGAGTCAAAAGGAGATAACCATCTTTGCACGGTGAAATGCAGAAGGAACTATCCCAATGCAGGCTACCCTGTCTTTCAGGTATTACCCGATCGTAAAAATAACGGACCATGACATGGTCTAACGTAGAAGCCACCGCTTCTTGCATTGAGATATCGATATGTTCTCCCTTTCCACTTTGGGTTCTCTTCCGAAGGGCCAGCAGAATAGCAATAGCACCAAAGAGAGAAGCTGTATAATGGGATTGCTCTCCAAAGGGTTTAAGAGGGGGTGTCGATGAAGAACCTGAGACACACAACGAACCCCCAAAGGCAGATGCCACCAGGTCACAAGACTTATATTTGCTTCGGGGACCATCCTTTCCAAATCCTGTCACTGATAACAAGATAAGCCTGGGGTTTACCTCACTCAATGCCTCGAAACCTAAACCGAGATCCTTCAGGTATCCTGGAGGGAAGGTCTCCACAACGATGTCCGTCTTATTGACCAATTTCAGAAATATCTCCCTGCCTAAACCCTTTTCCAGGTCAAGGGTAATGCCCCGCTTATTGGCATTGTTGTACTGAAAAAACAGGCTTTTTTCGGGATGTGGCGAATTCTTCCAGAATGGGCCTATGTCTCGGGACGGATCACCGCCGGGTCTTTCCACCTTAATGACAGATGCCCCCATATCTGCCAAAAGTTTAGGGCAAAAACTGGCCTTCTCGTCTGCCAGATCCAGTACCTTTATCCCCGTCAGGAGAACATCTTTATTTTCTTTGACTTCCATGATTTAAGAAATGTGAAACCACCCTGTAAAAGGCGTTTGGGTTCTCCTGTACTGGCATGTGCGTTGCTTCAGGTATTTCTCTCCATTCCGCCTTGGGGATTAGCCTGCACATCTCTTCGGCATCCTCCTGAGACAAAAAAGGGCTCTCTTTCCCGCGAACCACCAAGGTAGGACAGGGTATATTTTTCAGGAAGGGCCAAATATCCTCAATGAAGTAGCCAGACTGTTCAGATTGCTGAATCATTCTGATATCGTCCCTTGGGACAAACATTCCATCTGCCGTCTGCCTGAAACCATGACCCGCCATTTGGTGACATATTTCCCAGGAAAGGTACGGATATATAGCCTGGACTGCTCGTACTACCTCATTCAGAGAGTTGGCTTGAAGAGGGAGGTTGTCAAGGAGATGCTTTAATGCTTCAGAAGCAGGTGGGCTGTTACCAGGACGGGCCTCAACGAGGATAAGTCTCTCTACGTTCTGAGAAATGCAGGCAGTATAAAATAAGGCGTTTCGGCCACCCATTGAGTGGCCAATCAAAATCAGTTTTGTTAAGTTCAGAGCCTCTACAAAACGGGCAATATCTACAATATGGTCGTCTAAGGTATAGGCGGCCTCCCTTGACCACTCACTCTCCCCATGTCCTCGTTGATCTAAAGCTATAACGTGAAAACGATATCTAGAGTTTAAGGCAAAATCATCCCACGCATGGGCATGGGACAGAAAACCATGAAGCAGCAACATTGGTTGATGCCCATAATTCCCCCAATCAAGATAATGCAGGCAGAGCCCATTAATATCCAGGTATCTGTCTTCTGGCTTAGCAGCCCCCATTTTTGTGTCAATCAGACGATGCCAATGGTTTGGGCTCCTGAACCTCCATATCCTTATCACAACATACCGGGCTGCCTTCACCGGCTTTCGTACAGAGTATTTCAGTACTACACTCCTGGCACTTATATCTTTTTCCAAGCTGACTCATTGTTTGTCACCTCCAAAATGCACCTGTTACTTCTTCAGCTCCATTGGCTGACCACAGCAGCAAAGCTTCCCTTTGCCACCACGGGTTACAATAAACTCTGAACCACACTTTTTACACACATACCTTTTTCCAACTTCATTTGCCATTTTGAATCATCTCTCCTTCAATCTTTTATTAGTTCATACTGAAAAATTCCCTTTTCCGCTCTCTGGTTCAGGTTTTTTGACCCATCTATGACTCGCTTCAGGCATTTTCGGGAACTCGCCCTTCCTGCCTGTGCGTAGCACGCAGACAGGCGGGCTCAAACAGCCTGAAAATCGTGAATCGAAAG
>PFIF01000025.1 GCA_002782605.1 Deltaproteobacteria bacterium CG_4_8_14_3_um_filter_43_13
AGCATGATATCGTCTTGACCCATGATATCGTTTTTGATCACATCAAAACCGGCAAAATCAGCCCTGTGATAAATTTGAATTATTGAACAGGCTCTATTAAATGAACACGCTACACATGTAGATTTAGCAAAATACTTTGAAAAGTGGCTCTGGAATAATGTTGAAAAAGACGGCTCTGTTTTTATCTACTATTCAGGCCACGGCGCGCCGAACACAAAGACAGGGGACGCCTATCTTGTGCCTTATGACGGAGACCCGTCATTTATTGAACAGACAGGCTATCCTCTGAAGAAACTCTATGAATCTCTCAATAAACTTCCCGCAAAAGAGATTATTGTCGCATTGGATTCGTGCTTTTCTGGTGCTGGGGGTAAGTCTGTAATTGCAAAAGGAGCGAGGCCATTGGTAATGAACCTTGAACAAGATATAAAGCTTTCCAAGAATATGATTGTGATGTCTGCCTCATCGGGAGATCAGATAAGTTCAACATACGAGGAGAAAGGGCATGGGCTGTTCACATACTTTATGCTCAAGGGATTGAAGGGTGAAGGTGATGCAAATGGAGATGGAAAGATAGAAATCGGTGAACTGTTTAGTTATATCAAACCACAAGTGGAACGCATTGCAAGAAAAACCTACAATAACGAACAATCACCTCAACTGATTGCACCAATTGACTTAATTAAGCAGAAGTTGACAGAAAAATAAGGATAAAGATGCTTGATTATCTTGCTATATTCAAGCTTCCTGTAGTCTCGATTGACGATCTCATAAAGATGAAGGAAAGGACAGGGAGACAGCAGGATAAGGCGGATATAAAATATCTAAAGGAACTGAAAAATGAAAAGAAGTAAGGCTAAAGGCTTTGATTATTATCTGAGCAAAGAGGCGATTGAAAGATATAGAGAGAAGCCCATTGAGTTGCGACTTAAATGGCTTTATATGGGGAATCTTTTAAGAAAAGAATACAGTAAAAAGGTAATTGAATTGCAGGATAGGTTTAGAGAGGGGAAGATGTAATCAGGGAATGGGGAATGAAAAGGGTATTAAATAAATGTGGGAAGTGTCCCTACATTTCCTACATTTCTCTACATTTCTAAATGTGGGAAGTGTCCCTACATTTCCTACATTTCTCTACATTTCTCCTACATTTCTCAGATAAGCACATCATCTCCCGAAAAAGGGCACGATATATTTACCTATTATTTTCTCAAGGCGTTAAAGGATGGCAAAAAGACAATTGCAGAAATTTATGATTATATAAAGCCACTGGTAGAAGACGAGGCAAAACAAATCAATGTCCAGCAGAGTCCGGGCATAAATCCTGAACCGGAAAAGCTGAAGGGGAGGTTTGGGTTGAGAAGGTAGCAAGAAAGGTGTATAATAATGAACAGTTACCACAACTAATTGCAACAACAGAAATAATAAGACAGAAATTTATTGAGAGGTAAATTGTAAAAGGAACTTTTCAAAGGAGGGAAGAAATTATGAAAGGCATTACTTTTAATGAAGCCCTTGAGCTTATTGAATCTCTGCCAGAAGAACAAAAAGAGTCCCTTATTGATATTGTTAAAAATCGGTTAATAGAAGAGCGGAGAGAGAAGCTTGCACAGAGCATTAAAAAGGCAAAAAAGGAATATGCACGGGGTAAAGTCAGGAAGGGAACGGTGGATGACCTAATGAGAGAACTTTCCTGATATGAGAACACTTATATGGAGTAATACTTTTATAAGGGCATTTAAAAGGGTATTACAAAAACAACCGAATTTACGGAAAGACATAGAGGACACCTTAAAACTTCTGGCTCAAGACCCTTTCACTCCCCAGCTTGAAACCCATAAGCTTAAAGGGAAGCTTTCTGGTTCTTGGGCATGCAGTGCGGGATATGACCTGCGAATTGTTTTTGATTTTGTAAAAAGCGAAAAACAAAAAAAAGACGACATATTTCTGATAGAAATCGGAACTCATGATGAAGTGTATTAATGAATTTCGATGTATAAATGAAAAACACTTTTTCAGGAGGTGGGGGATGAAAAGGCTTGTTCCGGATGTAACGAGGGAGATCATCCTATCAATTTTAATCATTGCCGCATTCGGAGTGCTTGCCGGCTGTGCGACACCCTTATTAAGAAATGCAGCTAAAAGTGGTGACATAAATGCTGTTCGCACCCTGCTTGACAAGGGTGCTGATGTAAATGAAAAGGATGGCGTTGGGGGGACACCTCTTTTCTGGGCAGTGAGGGAAGGACATACCGAGCTCGCAAAACTCCTCATAGAAAAGGGCGCTGATGTAAATAAAGGGACTAACATTGGGGAGACACCTCTTTACACAGCGGTGTCTCACGGACATACCGAGCTCGCAAAACTCCTCATAGAAAGGGGCGCTGATGTAAATAAAAGGGATAACGCTGGCTGGGGACCTCTTTTCTGGGCGGCGTGGGGGGGGGGCATGCCGAACTCGCAAAACTCCTCATCCAGAAAGGAACTGATATAGATGCCGCAATATCAAGTTTGCGGAGTTATGGTCGTCCACGGGGTATTGCAGGTGCTAATATGCTTGAAACAATCAGGGCAAAGCAAGAACTTGCAACCCACCCACCGCAGACCATCTCGAAGGAAGACCTCAAGACGATCGTTCAGGCTGCTGTTGAGGGTGCAACTCAGGCACAAAAACCAGAGGTGAAGACTGCTGTAAAAACAGACATAGATAACCCATCTTTCAACCCATCTCAGATTGTCATGGGTGAAAATGACTTGGCAGTCATCATAGGCATAGAGGGTTACCAGAGCCTGCCCAAATCCGATTTTTCATTCGATGATGCGAAGCTGGTTAAAGACTATGTTAAGGCGCTTGGCTTCAGGGAAAGGAACATAGAGTTCATCACAGATGAAAGGGCGACAAAATCGGGTATTGAGAAGACGATAGAGGCATGGCTTCCGAACAGGGTGAAGAAAGACAGCAGGGTTATTATCCAATTCGGGGCACGGCGCGCCTGAACCAAAAACAGGAGATGCCTATATCGTGCCTTATGACGGAGACCCGAATTATCTTGAGGTTACGGGCTATTCGCTAAAGAGGCTTTATGACAATCTTGGCAAATTACAGGTTGCAGAAATAACAGTTGTGCTTGATTCATGTTTTTCAGGCGCAGGCGGAAGAAGCGTATTGGCGCAGGGAGCAAGGCCGTTAGTTATGATGACAACAAGCACAGTTCTCCCATCAAACATGGCGGTTCTATCAGCAACACAGGGTTCTCAGATCAGCACATCATCACCTGAAAAAGGACATGGAATATTCACATACTACTTTCTCAAGGCTATAAAAGACGGCAAAAAGGACATTGCTGAGATTTACGAATACATAAAGCCTCTGGTGGAAGACGATGCAAAACAAATCAATGTTCAGCAAAGCCCGAGTGTAAGCCCTGATGTGGAGAAGATAAAGGGAAGGTTTGGGCTGAGGAGATGAAATTATGAGAATGAAGGGTAATTTAATTTCTTTAATCAGCATAATCTTTATTCTGTTTGTGGGCATGGCGATGGCAGGGTGTGCAACCGTGACACAACTGGGGACAGCGGCGCATGGAGGAGATATTAGAGAGGTGGAAGCCCTCTTAAATAAAGGCGCTAATGTAAATGAAAGAGTGATGGGAGTAACACCCTTGATTGAGGCAGTCTTTTATAATGCCTCTTTAGACATAGTGCGCCTCTTGCTTGATAAAGGCGCTGATCCCAATATGGGTACGGCTAACTGGTGGCCTATACATTATGCAGTTGATAACGGCAATGCAAATGTAGTGAAACTCCTGCTTGACCGAGGATCTGACATTAATGTTCTGAATTCTCACAGTAAGACTCCTTTAAAAATGGCGGAGGAAAAAGGGCATACGTTTATTGCCCGTATGATCAGAGAGGCGGAAGAAAAGCAGTATAAGAAACTTTATACAAAGGATGAAAAGCCGACCCCTTCTGTTTTTGAGGAAAAACCTATCATCAAATCCGATGTTGACGAGCTTCCAACGACAAAGGCAAAACCGAACAAAAATTCCTATGCCATAGTCATCGGCATAGAAAACTACCGTCAGAAACTACCGAAGGCTGATTTTGCGGTAGCTGATGCAAAGACAATGACAGAATATCTTACAAAGGCCATGGGCTATCCAGAGGAGAATGTTGTAACCCTTACAAATGACCATGCAGCAAAAAGTGATTTTGAGAAGTACTTTGAGAAATGGCTGCCGAATAATGCAGAGAAAGACGGTTCTGTGTTTATTTATTATTCAGGACACGGCGCTCCGAATGTGAAGACAGGGGACGCCTATCTTGTGCCATATGATGGAGACCCGTCATTTATTGAACAGACCGGCTATTCCCTGAAAAAACTCTATGAATCACTGAACAAACTTCAGGCAAAAGAGATTATCGTTGCACTGGATTCCTGTTTCTCAGGAGCAGGTGGAAAGTCTGTAATAGCAAAAGGAGCAAGACCATTGGTAATGAACCTTGAACATGATATAAAGCTTTCAAAAAATATGATAGTCATGTCTGCCTCATCAGGAGACCAGATAAGCTCAACATACGAGGAGAAAGGGCACGGGTTGTTTACATACTTTATGCTAAAGGGAATCAAAGACGGCATAACAGAGATAGGAGAACTGTTTGATTATTTAAAACCTCATGTGGGACGCACAGCCAGAAAGGTGTATAACAATGAACAGACTCCGCAGTTGGTTGCGCCTGAAAAAAAGAAGGTGTTTTTAAGGAATTGATTATGATTGAAAGGATTTTAGTGTCATTGCGAGGAGTGTTAGCGACGAAACAATCTTTAACAACGAGATTCCTCGCTATGCTCGGAATGACATTGCTTTTTTTTAGTCCTCAAGCCTTTGCCTCTGAAAACCCTGTCTGGGTAGAATCGGAAGGTATGGCAATTATGGGAGAGATAGAAACCCAGAAAGAGGTTAAAGAAAGGGCAACGATTGATGCACAGAACAAGGCGGTTCAAAAGGCGGTCGGCGTATTCATAAGATCTCATACCTTAGTATCAAATGCTCAGCTTGCTGAGGATCTGATTTATGCATCTGTGAGAGGCAAGATAGAGAAGATCAATGTCATAAAAGAAGGATGGGATGAAAAAGATAGGAATCTTTATAGGGTAAAGCTTAAGGCGCTTGTTAAGCCTGTGTATCCGGAAAAAGGGGAGGGTATAGAGTTGAAGGCTTCTCTCTCAAAAACTATTTTAAAAGAAGACGATGAGGTTAAGATTTATTTTCAGTCTAATGCTGACTGCTATGTTTACATCTTTTCTGTAGCGGCTGACGGCTCTGTAACGCTTCTTTTGCCGAACTCCATTAACAAAGATAATTTTATACTCGGTAATAAGGCATTTACCTTCCCAACGCCTGAAAGCAAAATACGCCTGACGGCGATGTTTCTTCCTGATTTCAAAGGAAAGACTGCCGAGGAGAAGGTAAAGATTATAGTTACGAGAAAAGAAGAGAATCTGATTCCGCTCGGATTTCAGGAAGGGGCGTTCAAAGTCTATGATGCAAAATCTACCGGCATGATTAGCGACCTTGTGAAAAAACTAAACCAGCTTGACCCTGCGGATTGGGCAGAGGCAACAGTGGGTTATAGGATAGAGAGATAGAGCTTATTTGATTTGTGATAAAATAAGGGGCATTGGAAATGGAATTGGAAAGGAGGTTTCAATATGCAAGCTGTAAGACATGAGGAGCTAAAAACTATTATAAAAGAATCAGTAAAAGAAGCCTTGGAAGAGGAATTAGCAAAACTGCGGCTTATGTTTTTCCCCGAGGTTTCTGATAAGGAGCTGCACGAAATTATCAGCCGCTATGGAAAGCCGGAAAAGAAGTCGGCGCGTGAAGAAACAATAAATGTATGAACTGGAATATAGAGTATTCGAAAAGGGCCAATGATTTTATCGAAGAACATGGGATAAGAGAGCGAGTCAGAGAGTCAATTAAAAACTTTATTCTTAAAATAACAGGCTTAAATATTAATATAGATGTTAAGAAGTTAAAGGGCGAGTGGGCAGGTTATTATCGTATCCGCAAGGGAAAAATTAGAATTATCCTCAATCCGAGTATCGAATCAAAATCAATCTTTGTTGACGTAGTTGATTTCAGAGGAAATGTATATAAATAAGTTTATTGTCAGATTTTTTAGGAGGCGGGGATGAGAAAGTTTTTTGTATTCGTTTCAATTCTTTCCATATTTGGTTTGCTTTCGGGTTGTGCAACAACGACAAGCACGCCATTAATGAGCGCGGCAGAAAGCGGTGATATCAATACAGTAAAAAATCTGATTGATAAAGGCGCTGATGTTAATGTACGGGATGAGTACCAGTATACCCCTCTGCACAAAGCCTCTGAAGGGGGCTATACCGAGACAGTCAAACTGCTCATCGATAAAGGCGCTGATGTAAATGCAAAAGGTAGATGGAATTTGACGCCCCTTCATTATGCGGTCAGGGAAGGTCATGCAGATATCGCCGTTTTTTTGGTCGATAAAGGCGCTGATGTTAACGCAAAAGAGGAGTTTTTTGGCTACGCTCCCCTTCATAGCGCTACAAGTGTTGATATCATGCGCCTCTTGATCGAGAAAGGCGCTCGCGTGGATGAGGCAATTCGGGGGATGGGAGATTACAAAGGCTATACACCTCTATCAATGGCGGCATTTAAGGGTAAGCCCGAACTCGTAAAATATTTGCTTGATAAAGGCGCCGATGCCGACACAGCGGTTATGGCTTTGAATAACTGTTCGAAAAGAGTACAGGGTGAGAAGGGTAAAATGTGGCTTGTGCAAGGAAATGAGCAAGGTATTAAGCTTCTTGAAAAGGTGATTGGAGACATAAAAGCGAAGATGGTAGAAGAGCGCCGAATATTGGAAGAAAAGAGAAAGACGGAAGAACTGAAAGCCATTGTTGCCGCCATTGAGGGCGCCAAGACACAAAAAGAATCAAAATCTCCTTCGGTACAGTCAGACATAGACAAGCCGACTTTTGCAATCGCAGAAAGAATATTCGGTGATAATGACCTCGCAGTTATCATCGGCATTGAAGGCTACCAGAGCCTTCCAAAGTCTGATTACTCTTATGATGATGCAAAGCTCATGGCAGAATATGTTAAGGCATTGGGCTTTAAGTCGCGAAATATAGAGCTGCTTACAGATGAAAAGGCAACAAAATCATCAATAGAAAAATCCCTTGAGGCGTGGCTAAAAAATAAAGCAAAGGCAGACAGCAAGGTATTTGTATATTACTCCGGCCATGGAGCGCCGGATCCTTCAACAGGAGATGCGTATCTTGTCCCTTACGACGGAGACCCGAATTATCTGAATGTTACAGGGTATCCTTTAAAGAGACTTTACGACAATCTCGGAAAGCTTCAGGTTGCAGAGGTAACGGTAGTCCTTGATTCATGCTTTTCAGGAGCAGGTGGAAGGAGCGTTCTCGCAAAAGGCGCAAGGCCTCTGGTTATGATGACAACAAGCTCAGTTCTTCCTTCAAACATCGCAGTCCTATCAGCAACGCAGGGCTCGCAGATAAGCACTTCATCGCCTGAAAAAGGTCATGGCGTATTCACATACTATTTTCTTAAAGCTTTGAAAGATGGCAAGAAAAACATTTTAGAGATTTACAGTTATATAAAACCACTCGTTGAAGATGAGGCAAAACAACTGAATGTCCAGCAGAGCCCAAGCATAAGCCCTGATGTAGAGAAAGTAAAGGGAAGGTTTGGGCTGAGGAAGTGAGGGTAACCCCCCCCCATCCCCCCTTTAAAAAAGGGGGACAAAGGGGGATTTGGTGTGGAGAAATTTAAGTAACTCCCCCCTCGCCCCCTCTTAAGCTAAGAGGGGGCGAGGGGGGAGTTAAGAGGGATTGAAGGAATTATTAAAAAGGAGTTACCGGAATGACAAGAAAGTGGCAATTTGTTGTTGCAGTTATTATGTGAATTGCGATAATCAGAAGTTGATAGAAAAATAGAGATAAAGATGCTTGATTATCTTGGCATATTAAAAAAAATGAACGAGAAAGGGGTCCGATACATCGTTGTCGGAGGAATTGCGGTCAACCTGTATGGTATTCCAAGGATGACCTATGACATAGACCTGATGCTTGACCTTGAAGATAAGAACTTAAAAAAATTTTTGAAATTGCTAAAAAGTTGGGGATTCAAGCCAAGCTGGAACTCCGATATAAGGATCAAAAATAGTTATGGCGTCACAAATAGATTCGCCGGAGTTATGTGAATGAATTAGGGAG
>PFIF01000248.1 GCA_002782605.1 Deltaproteobacteria bacterium CG_4_8_14_3_um_filter_43_13
TCAGGTCCTGGCAGTCCTACGTATGCCCTTAAAAACTGGTTGGGAAACCCTGTAGGAGATGCTATCAAAAAAAGCCTCTATGAGGGCAGTCATCTCGTTTTTGCCAGCGCTGCATCCCTTTGTGTGGGGAAATACTCCATGCCTGTATACGAAATTTATAAGGTGGGCGAAGACCCCTTTTGGGTGAACGGGCTTAATTTATTCGGGGATATGGGATTGAATCTTGCCATTATCCCTCATTGGAACAACGCTGAGGGAGAAAATCACGATACCAGGTTTTGTTATATTGGTGAATCTCGACTTAAGGTATTGGAGGACCAGTTGCCTGATTTAACGACCATAGTAGGCATAGATGAACATACGGCAGGTATCTTTGACTTGAGTGAAGATAGATGCTCTGTGAAAGGGGTGGGACAGGTCGTTATACGAAAAAAGGGGCGGGATAAAACTTTTCCAGATGGTTCGACTTTTGGATTCGATGAATTAGCCCTATCAAGAGAAAGGAACACGCAGACGAAGGATATGTCTCCCTTAGTATCTACCCGTGAACCTTTATTGACAAAAATTTCAGAGTTGGAAGGGGAGTTCCTTCAAGCCTTGAACCACAGAGTAGACATTGCTTCTTCCATGTTCATCCCTGAGGAGCTCTTGAAGCACATTCATAAAGCGAAAGAAGAGGGAGAGACATCTGATGCGCTCTTAAATGCCTATGAAAGATTGGCAGATATGCAAATGAAGATGGTAAGTCACGCTGCAAAGGTATCAAAAAAAGACACACATCTATTGTCTTCTTTGATGGAATTGCTTATAACAGTTAGAAATGAATTGAGAGAAAAAGAGAAGTGGGAACTGGCAGATAAGATAAGAGAAGAAATGGCCCGGGTTGGCATAATCTTAGAGGACATCAAAAAGAAGACTCGACGGAAAACTCATGGGGCTGCCCAATCCTCTCCGAAGTAGAGGGGAAGCGCTCTGCAACAAATAGGTCCAATATTAACGTTCCATCCTGTAAGCCGTTCTATTTCCCTATTTAGTGGTTTGGCAAATCCAGGTATGATCATCTCCTTATGGTCTAGCCTTTCACTCATTCTGCTATCCACAATCATATCCTTAACGCGCTCTGCAGTAAATGTCTTATAAATCATTGCCATATCCACCGTATCTCCTTTAGTATCGATAAACAATACATAAAAAGGCTTGATCGTTGTGGCAAAGATAGCAGAAATGGCCAAAAAAAAGGGGGGGGGGGATAGGTACTTCATCCAAAAGATGAGGAGATTGGCAAGTGTCATATATCGAGCCGTATCCAGCGTGTACAAAAGCGCTCAGCCGCCTCGAAGAATTTACCGAGCGGGCTTTGAGTATTGGCAAATACCGCCAGATAGCTGGCCACAGAGCGGCTAATGATCATACCATCTGCAAGGTCAATAGCACCGCCAGCACCCTTGACCTCCAGATGACCGGTCACTACATGGGGCAGGAGCTCGCCCTCGGAGAATTGAATTCTGGATATCTGGCTCAGGGCGAAAAACTCGTGTTTACTCTGTACCGTAGACTGAAGCGCCAGGGTGCGCACGTAAGCCGGTTCCGCGAGTGCGACTTTGGGTACCACAATGGCGCTTATGCATCGGCACAAAAGCTTGCCTGAAGCTATAATCTCAAGAAAATCGTTCATGTAGAAAAGCATTTGGCGTTGAAAATCGGCAGGACGGGAAGCTGTATAAGCTCAATTTCCGGGATGATCCGGTCAACATTCAAAGCAGTACTGAATGCATGGGCCATATTCTTAGAGATATGAGGGCAGACTTCGGGCATGATCCCGCCTGTTTTCAGCCTTTTTAGTAACTCTTTGCAGCTATCAATGCCGCACTCCTTGCAGTCGGTTTGAGGTAAGTACTTATAAAAGTCGATTTGATCAAAATATAGGTTGGCTTTTAACATATTCTGACTCCTGAATTCTGACTCCTGACATATTTACGTCTAAACCAATATAACAAACTTGTATAGAATTCAATGAAAAAGTGTTTATTTTGTTGGCTTGGGCTGTTTTTTATCCGTTTAAGAAAAATTTCCTTTGGAGCGAATACCTGCCTGTGCGTTGCATGCCTACCGCCCCAGCGGGGCAGGCAGGCATGCAGACAGGTGGGCAAGGTCATTAAATCGTTCAGCGTTCACCGTTAAACCATGAACAGTAAACTATGAACAGTCTTCTCTATCTCCTCGCCCTTCGTGTGGTGATGTCAAATATATGAGAAAATCCTTGACACCACTGGGGGTTTTAATCGATAATTAAACCATACAAACCTCATCTGGTTTATATCTTCTCCCCCCCTTCGAGTAGAGAGGTTCACTCTGTAAAACTGATAGACATATTCCACAGGATAAAGGGAAAGGTGGATTAGTTATGGGGTAGTAGCGGTCGGCAGGGATGATTCAGGTATGATAACAGTTTCCTTCCAATATAATCCCCTGCATGTTCAGAAGGTTAAAAGCATTGAGGGCTACAAGTGGCATCCTGATGAAAAGCACTGGAGCCTTACCAGTTCAGATGGAACTCTGGAGAAGATTTTAAAGGCTTTTGAAGATGCAGAAATCCATTTAGACCCGGCCCTAAAGATTAATATTCCCACCCATGTCATTGCGAGGCATCCTGAACAGAGTGAGGGAACATCAAAGCAATCTCAGAATGAGCGTCTTGTTCAGACATTCTCAGCTCACGATTTTGAAGACCTTCGGAGAGAGCTTGTTTCAAGAAAATACAGCAATAAAACAGTTAAGGTCTACATTTACTACAACAGAGATTTATTAAATTGGAACAAGCCTGTGAAAAGGCAGGAATCAAGAAGGATGTCTCGGTGCATACACTCAGGCATAGCTTCGCGACTCATTTATTGGAAGGCGGGACAGACCTGAGATATATTCAGGAGCTGTTGGGACATTCCCACAGCAAGACTACGGAAATATATACCCATGTGAGCACGAAAAGCATTGGCAAAATCAAGAGTCCGCTGGATGGCTTGCAGTTGGGGAAAGGAGGGCTAAAATGACATGACTTGGCTATAGGTGAAATAAACGCACCTAGTTCGC
The DNA here is from genome assembly GCA_002782605.1 of Deltaproteobacteria bacterium CG_4_8_14_3_um_filter_43_13. GTDB lineage: Bacteria > Desulfobacterota > UBA8473 > UBA8473 > UBA8473 > UBA8473. The sequence continues at coordinate 3,088 of PFIF01000248.1, forward strand.
TTTATATCCCAAAATTGGGATGCTAAACGCACCAAGTGCAGTTAGAACAACGTTATCGGAAATTTCACCCGTGTTTTTATGATATTATAGAGGAGGGAAAGGAGGTGCTATGCCAGATATTGATTGGAGAAAATTTATACATTCAGACCCTGAAGTCTTGCTCGGCAAGCCGGTGGTTAAAGGAACACGACTGTCTGTTGAGTTTATTTTAGGGCTTTTTTCAGAAGGATGGACTGAACAACAGATTCTTGAAAACTATCCGACATTGACTAAAGAAAGCCTCCATGCCGTCTTTGCTTTTGCCACAGAATGCATGCGTGAGGAGTTGTTGTACGCAATTCCAGCCGAGGCTGTCTAATGAATTTTCTGGCGAATGAGAATTTCCCTGTTGCCAGCACTAGGCGTTTGCGCAATGCCGGTCACGATGTAGCCAGTATAATAGAAGAAACGCCGGGAGAAAAAGACCGGGGTGTTTTAAAACGCGCTTACGACGAAAACCGAATAATTCTAACTTTTGACCGGGACTATGGAGAACTGATATATCGGCATAAATCATTTATTCCCTCTGGTCTTGTATATTTTCGTTTCAATCCCCACACACCGGAAGAACCGGCCGAAATTTTATTGAATATTCTGGAGAAAGGCAAAGCGCCGATATCCGGCAGGTTTACAGTCGTTGAGAGAGGCAGAATACGTCAAAGAACATTTTATGTTAAAAGGTGACGGGCTGAAACTTCCGATAACACAGGCCAAAAGATTAACATCCAAATGCTATCGCACTTCTTTTGGCCTTGAACGTTATCTGAAAGCCGTCGTCAGTATATACTGTTGGAAAATCAAGAAACATGGTATGATTATTTAAAAAGTCAAAAAGGGGGTAATAATAATGAAACAATATAAGATAGTTGTCGAGAAGCATTCTGATGGCTATGTTGCCTATCCCTTGGGAATCAAGGGGATTGTGGTTGGACAGGGGGATACCTATGAAGAAGCTTTGTCAGATGTTAAGTCTGCAATTCGTTTCCATATTGAAACCTTCGGAGACGAAGACCTTGATATTGAGCCACCCATTCTTGAGGCATTTGTTGCCGAAGCCGGGGTTTAAACTTAATGTCTAAATTTCCCATTGATGCACCGAAACGAAATGTTATAAAAGCTTTTGAGATATTGGGTTTTCATATGGTTCGTGAGAGGGAGCATATCTCTATGGAACGAGAAAATCCAGACGGCAGCAAAACCCCTTTGACTATGCCAAATCATCCTAAAATAAAGGCTTCTACCTTAAGGACAATCTGCACGCAAGCGGGCATTTCAAGAAACGATTTCGTAAAAGCATACGAAAAGACATGACGGCAGCCTTCAGATAACACAGCATAAGCGCTCATTGGAAAATCTATACTACTGCGACATTGCCCTTTGGCACAAGATTTAAGAAGGCATCAAATCTTGTGCCAACCCTCCAGGACGGGCAACGTCGCTTACGCTTGAACGTCATCAGGAATGACCGCAAACTGATTTTAGACGAGTAAAGGAGACACAATACCCACTTGGTTTATGGATGAGGTATAATTGTAATAATACTGATTTGATTTTTACCAGGCCCATAATACCAGAAGATTCTGTATGCTGCTGGAGTAGATTGTTCGGCGTAAGCTTCAAATACTTTTTCTCCATTAGGTTCTTTCAAGCTGGTGAATTCATGCGCTTTAAGACTCGTATACGTTGGATTTGAAGAAAGAAACCTAATAGCCTTTTTGACTGCTTTATATCTTTTTTCAAGTCCTTTATCAGTCTTAAGCTTATCTAAACGTTTTCTTGCTTCATCTGTGAGGAATATTTCAGACAATTGATAATCCTAAAGTTCATTGAGGTTAAGTTTTGTTATTTTACCTTCAGATGCATTCTTTGAAGGGGCACAACTTCACATAACATGATGCAAAAGACTAACTTAAAACCCTTCGGGCTTCTTTTGCACCAAGAACGTTAAAATCTAAAGGAGGACTATCACGTGTCGAATTTCCTAAAAACTGTCCCCAAATTAAGTAACTTTTACAGCGCCAATCCCACTTGAAAATGGATTTGAGCAACAGCCTGAAAAGTGTCGACAGATATATTCCAATGAGGAAAGATTCTGAACCGAGGAGGATTCTGATGGACAAAAAGAAATTTGATCAATTCATGGGCACTCACAAATACATAGTGTCAGAACCGTTAGGCAATGCCGTCAATGTATCAATTGCCCTTCAAAGACCAATGCTTGTGAAAGGAGAGCCGGGAACCGGCAAGACCCTGCTGGCACATAATATAGCCTTAGCCCTCGGTAAGGAACTGATAGTATGGAATATCAAATCCACATCAAAGGCTCAGGAAGGATTGTATATTTACGATACCGTACAAAGATTAAATGATAGCCGCTTTGGTGACAAAGATGTATCGGATATAAAACAGTATATTAAGCTTGGCAAATTGGGGATGGCTTTTGCGTCGTCTGAACAGGTGGTTATCCTTATAGATGAAATCGACAAAGCGGATGTGGAATTTCCCAACGACCTTTTGAATGAGCTGGATGAGATGTCGTTTCATATTCATGAAACAAATGAAACGATTAAGACCAAACAGAGACCCATTGTGGTTATAACAAGTAATTCTGAAAAGGAACTCCCTGACGCATTCTTACGCAGGTGTATATTCCATTATATCGAGTTTCCTGATGAGGAGTTGATGGAGGAGATAGTAATGGTGCACTTCCCGGATATCAAAACCAAGCTGTTAAGGGAAGTCCTCAAGAAATTCTACTGGCTGAGGAGCATCAATGAATTCAGAAAGAAGCCTTCAACCAGTGAGCTTCTGGACTGGATTCAGGCGCTGATTGCCAGCGGGATATCTCACAAAGAGCTTTCAGATGTGATCCCTTTCCTGGGCGTCCTCCTGAAAAAAGAGGCAGATTATGACTACCTGAGTGGTAAGAAGACAGGGATATTGGGAACCCAAAACAGGTATAAATGGGAATAAAATGTTCACGGATTTCTACTATACCCTCCGCAAAAGAAGGGTACCGGTCTCTATAACTGAGTGGATGACCCTCATGGATGCCCTTTCACAGGGCCTTGCATCATCCAGTCTGAATGTATTCTACTATCTGGCCAGATCGATCCTGGTAAAGAGTGAGGCATATTTTGACCAGTATGATTTGGCATTCCAGGAGTATTTCCAGGGTATCGAAACCCCACCAGAGCTAAGGGACGAGATACTTGAATGGTTAAACAACCCCATTAACAGGATTCAACTCACAGAGGAGGAAATTGCGGAGCTTGAGAGGATGAACTTCGATGAGCTCATGGAAACCTTTAAGCAGAGGATGAGGGAACAGAAAGAGCGCCATGACGGTGGAGATAGATGGATAGGCACAGGAGGAACCTCCCCTTTTGGCAATTCCGGTATAAACCCGGCAGGCATCAGGGTTGGGGGTCAATCCATGAATAGGTCTGCTATCCAGGTGGCAAAGGAGAGAAAATTCCGCAATTACAGGAATGATGCGGTCCTGGATGTTAGACACTTTCAGATAGCCTTGAAGAGATTGAGGAGATTAAGCAGGATAGGGCCAGAGGATGAATTGGATATAGATGTCACTATAGATCGTACCTGCAAAAACGCAGGTGAGATAGAACTGATATGGAGAAGGCAGAGAAAGAACGCAGTAAAACTCCTTTTATTGATGGATGTGGGTGGTTCTATGAGTCCCTATGCAAAGCTTTGCAGCAGGCTCTTCAGCGCAGCTCATTCAGCTACCCATTTCAAAGATTTCCAGCACTTTTACTTCCACAACTGTATATATGACAACCTGTATAGAGATATAGAAAGGAAGGAGCCCACAAGCACAACCCATTTGCTTAACACCATGGAATCGGGCTATAAGGTGATTATCCTTGGAGATGCCTGCATGGCCCGTGAAGAGTTGGCCATGAAATATGGGGCAATATACTATTACGAAAGGAATGAGCTGCCGGGGATAGCCTGGTTACAGCGAATATCCGACCACTTCACCCATGTCGTCTGGTTAAATCCTGAAGACCTTTCCCAGTGGAATCATCCTACAATAAATATGATTGGCAGAATATTTCCCATGTTTGAGCTTACCCTGGAGGGGCTAGATGCCGCTGTCAGCAAGTTGATATGTAAGGTTTAATACCTTCTAGTCACAGATTAGTTCCTTATAAAGATTATATATACAATCCCTTATAATGTTAAAGGAAGACCTGTAATGAAATGAAGTAAGTCCGTACGGGTCCGGTATCTCTGTCTCTTCTCCTCCTCCATAGAACTTGCTAAAACTCCCTAAAAGTTTAAGCTTATTTTCTGATTCCGGACTCATTTCCAGGATTACCTCTCTATGAAAAAGGCTCATTGCAAGTATAATATCCGCTTCTTCAACCATCGAGGGGGAAAGAGGTCTCGAGAGGTGTTCAGTTATGTCCACACCGAGCTCACAAGCGATTCGAATCGCGTCTGGGGGAGAAGGAAGCCCGGGGACAGCACTGACCCCTGCTGAGTGTACCTTGATACCTGCCACTTTTTTCCCCATAAGAAGCTTCTTTAATGCCCCTTCCGCAAAGGGGCTTCGGCATATATTGGCTGTGCATACAAAGAGTATGTTCTTCATATTTATCACCCTATGTTTCAAGTAGCTCAGTTGCTCTTATTTGACATCAGGTGTTCTAATATCTCTCTTCTAATTTTCACGAAATCCATGCTAGTCCTATCCCTGGGAAACCCTAAATTTACACTTACTTCCCGCACCACCTCCCCAGGCCTGGAAGAAAGACAGACTACCCTTTGAGATAGGAATACCGCTTCATCCACATTATGGGTTACAAATATTATAGTATCCCCTCTCATCCTCCAAATATCTATCAGGAATTCCTGGAGAGAATTTCTGGTCTGGGCGTCTACCGAACCAAAGGGCTCGTCCATCAATACTACCTTGGGCTCATTGATCAGTGTCCTGGCGATGGCCACCCTCTGTTTCATCCCACCTGAGAGTTCCTT
>PFIF01000080.1 GCA_002782605.1 Deltaproteobacteria bacterium CG_4_8_14_3_um_filter_43_13
TGAATTACTATAAATATTCCCTCCCCCTTGATGGGGGAGGGGCAGGGTAGGGGTGAAGAATCGCTATGTTGCCCCCTCCCCCTTAATCCCCTCCCACCAAGGGAGGGGAGACATTTTTGGTAAAGTTATTTATGAGTCAAAGCACTAGAAATCAGGCTGCTTTTAAATCCTCCTCAAAATTCAGAGCGCTTTTTGGACATTTTTCTACACAATACGAGCATTTCAGGCAATCACCATGCTGAACCTTCCCTACCACACGGTAACTACCAGGGTAAATCTGCATGCGGCACACCTTTTCACAGGCACCGCAATCGGTACAAGCACCACTTACCTTAAGGGACTTTCTTCCCTTCCCCAGCCAGTTAGCCATAGTTCCCATAGGACAAAACATACACCATATCCGCTGGTTGTAAATTACACCCAGCACCAGGCCAATTACAGTGGTCACCGTTAAAATCATTACAAATGGGCGTCCCATCAGGTAGATATCTCCCCATATCGGCACCAAGCTAACTACAAGCATGCTCATAAGAAGCCCCAACCAGAACAGACGGAAGAGACTACTCCGAAAAAACGAAGGAACTTTAGTCCGTCGGCTAAAAATGTCAAGATACCTGTCCCAAAAACTGCCCCGCGGACACATCCAGTCACACCACCACCTGCCCTTAACAATACCAATTCCCATGGCCATAACCATGCAAAAAATCATAAAATAACCTAACGGGTAATAAAACCATCCTCCAACTAAAAGCATCATAAAGAATACTCCGTTAAAAACCTGAAAGCGAGCATTCTTTTTCATTAAACCTCCAGCAACCATACTACTTTCTCCTCTCTGTTCTGTTTGTCTGCTTTACTCGTATTCTTGCCACTATTTCTTGCTTGTAACCAAGATAATATCCTCTTCTAATTTTTGAATAACGCTCTCTCTAAAACCAGCGTTTCTCATCATCTTATCAACCTCTTCTTTTGCAAATTTGTGGCATTTGCTCCTTCTTTTTCTAACGACATATTCCACCATTACAACTCTTCCAGCAGGTTTCAAAACACGGTTTGCTTCTCTCAATACAATCTCAGGATTATCCATATGATGCAGTGCATAAATTAAGATTACAGCATCAAACTCGTCGTTCCCGAACATTTTCATCTTATGAGCATTTCCTTTAATACATCCGATTAAGTTACACACATCAAATTTTTCGCAGTGATTATGTGCTTTGGTAAATCCTTCTATCGAATTGTCAAGACCTATAATCTTCCTGTTTAGTTTCTTAGCCAAACAGCTAACCAAAAAACCATCACCACAACCAATATCCAAGATATTTGTTGCATCATTTAGTTTTTTTGAAATAATCTCGCATAATTTTATGTTATTCATGAAAAATTAACCCTGGATACCCTGTGTGGGAGCACAGGGAAATTTATTTCCTAACCAATTCATTCGCCCTGAAAAATTCCCTTTTCCACTCTCTGCTTCAGGTTTTTTGACCCATCTATGATCGTAAATCGTAAGTCGCGAGTCGTAAATAAAAGGTGTAATACCCATTCACGATTTACGATTCACGACTTCCGGTTTTTTGACGATGTTCGCTCCAAAGGGAATTTTTCCTGTCTGCTTACAGGCAGGCATTTTTCAGGGTGAACTAATTAGAATACAATTACCTTATCCGCTTCAAGAGTATACATTGTCAATTCGTCAAGATTGCTGCGTCTGCAGCCGTCCAGAAGTTCCTCGTCTTTTATACCCCGTGCATCCATGCATGTCCCGCAAAGGAGCACTTCTCCCTTTTTTATTACAGGCTTGAGCATTCTCCCAAGATTGTAATATCCGTTTGGGGTTAACTGATCTGACTTTGCGCAGAGGACAGAGTCCCCGATGAGAAAAACAGTAAGTTCCAGGTCTTCATCCATTTTAAGCAAGTTTAAAGCAAGCCTTAAACCATTGAAACAGCGTTCTGTCCCGTATGGTGGATCATTTAAAATCATTAAAAGCTTCGACATTTTTAACCTCCAAATCCGAGAAATGCACTGAAGACTAGGACTGCAACAGCAAACTTCAGACAGGTTTCACAGAGAGCCTTGCGCCTTGACCTCTTCTGGAAGAACTCCTTCTCCAGTTCAGGAGCAGGTGTTTTTGAAGGCTCAAATTTTGCGAAGATTTCCTTCAGTCGCGGATTTATCCCCCAAAAGATTTTTCCCATAATCACAAACATACCCAAAAAAGATGCAAGCTTTAATGCAAGAGCAACCATTGCCACAGGATGCAGTTGTTTCAGGGTGCCGTGAAACAGGTAGTAATTAAGCGGTATGCCCATTCCTGTTACAAGGAGGACGATGACAAATGCCATGCAATACGGGGCATTCCCCTGAAGTGTGTCTTCAACTACTTTATCAAGTTCGTAGTGAAGCTTTTGCCCGTACTGTGCCCTTGTATTTACAAGGTTGCGGTTGTAAAAAGGGGCAGCAGCGCAACCAACAAGCGCTATGTTGTGCAAAGCGAGAAGGATGGAGTAGATTATCTGTTCTGTCAACATAATATTACCTCCTTAAAATTTTTTGAATACAGCCCTCCTGATCTTGCAGGCTGTATTATGGTTTCAACTGGCCAAGACTCCTGTCTCTACCGGCATATCTGCCGATCTCCACTCAGGGAACCCTTCTTCAAGCCTGGATGCCTTAAAACCTGCATCTCTCAGGATTACAACTGCCTCTACAGCAAGGACACAGTATGGCCCGCGGCAGTAAACGATTACCTCCTTATCTGAAGGGAGTTCCTTGAGCTTCTTTTTTAGTTGATGTAACGGAATGGATACGGCTCCTCTAACATGTCCTGATATATACTCCTCTTGAGGCCTTACATCGAGTGCCACTGCCTCACCTTTTTTGATGCGGCTCAGGAGCTCATCTTTTGAAATGGTTTCCATGCCTGCCCTGTCTATGTAAAAACGCTGCACAGTATCCCGGACTTCTGGAAGCAGGCTCTCTGCAAGGGACTGTAAATTCTTCCAGCAGTTATATACAGCTATGTCCGAGACCCGGTAAAAGTTTCTGACCCCATCTTTCCTAAAATCCACAAGATGAGCGTTCTTCAGTACATGGAGATGCCGGGATGTATTTGCAACAGTCAGATTTGTTTCTCTTGCAATGGTCTCAACGTCTCTCTCGCCCTGAATCAGAATATCTATAATCTCAAGGCGTTTTGGACTGCACATGGCCTGTGCGAGCCGTGCAAATTGGTTGAAAACGGCGTCCTTAAATTCCCTTGCCTTCATTTTTTGCCTCCCTCTTTTTCAATTATATAATTATTTAATTGATGAATATAATATATTAAAGATTTTGTCAAGAAAAAAATTAGATTTTTTAGTGAAAAAGTTGAAAGTGCAATAAAAAAGCGGACTATTTAATAAATAGTCCGCTTTCATTTTTTACCCCGTTAGAGATGGCATCTTTAACAGAGTTTATCTGAACTTCTTTGATAAATAATAGGCTATCGTTTCCTCAAGGTTACCTCATAACCTTTCCCTTTCAACTCATCAACAACCTTGCTGGCATCTTCACTGTCTACATGAACAACAAGGTCATTCTTCCCGTTCTCAGTGGGAGGAATAACATGAAGTGTTATAATTTTTAACCCATGCTTGTTCACACAAGAAATCACTTCCTCCAGGGCTTTCCCCTCTCCTGCCTGGCTGACTTCGATCCTGGAGCCTGGACTACCTATACCCAACACCTTGTTTACAATCTTGTAAAAGACGTCATTGGTAGTAAGTATTCCCACTACCCTACCATCCTCAAGGACTATCAATGCGCCTACCTTGTTCTCCTGGGATAGAGATATTGCCTCCTCAACGGTCATCTCAGGCTTCACTGTGATTAAATGCTTTTCCATAATCTCTTTTACGGTCGTCTTTTCAAGAAGATAACCAATTTCCCAAACGGTAAGGGATGTTGCCTTGGAAGGCGAAACACTCTCCAATCTGTGCTCGGTAACCACGCCTACCAGCTTTCCCCTATCTACCACTGGCAACCTGCGAAACCTGTGGGCCTGCATTATCCTCTTTGCATCCGCAATAGATGTAGTGCTGGGAACAGTGACAACATTCGTTGTCATAATGTCTTTTACATACATAGTCTTCCTCCTTTCGTCTTTGTTTTTTAAAGAAATGGCTAATTAACTGTAATAACGATAGATGGCCTCGGCAATACAACAGGGCTTTTCCTGACCTTCTACCTCAAAGGTCATCTTAATTACAATCTGAATCCCTCCCTTGATCTCTTCAATTTCAGCCACCTCGGCTTTCATTCGCAATTTGCCTCCAACAGGCACAGGGGCAGGAAAACGCACCTTATTCAACCCATAATTGACCCCCATCCGCTTCTTTTTTATCTCCATAATCTGCTGAAGAAAATATGGTGCCAAACTCATGGTTAAATACCCGTGGGCAATTGGTCCCCCATAGGGTGATTCTTTCTTAGCCCGTTCCGGGTCTACATGAATCCACTGGTGGTCCCCGGTCGCCTCGGCAAATGTATTAACCCTTTCCTGCGTTACCTTAATCCAGTCACTTACGCCAATCTCCTGTCCCACCATTGTTTTCAGCTCTTCCAGATCCTCAATGATACGCTTAGCCATAGAACACCTCCTAAAAAAATCATTGGAATAATACGAAGACATTCTCTCCATTATTTATAAAATTGTCAACTATTAATTTTTCCTGTGTAACTATATCCTTGGGGGGTATTGGTTTGGATCAAAGGCACACCCTGGTCCAACTGGTTTTTCCATAATCTGAAGATCTTCTCTGTTATCAATGCCTTCTTTTCAAGCATTTCCTGCTTTGACTTGCTGTATACAGTACCTGCTCCTGCCCCTTTGTGTCCATCACCTATGTTTAGTGTTCTCATGATTTCTCCTACATCTTTACTATGGGCAGTGGATTTTAAAGCTATACTTAACGACATTGAAAAGCTGAGATCATTTTTCTTTGTATTTCTTTCAAAAAGGTTCGATATTTGAAGTACAGCCAATGCATCAGGATAAATAAGATAGGCAAGATTCTTTATAACTGAGGGCATTCTGCTGTATTTTGTAAGATCAAGCAGGACAATCTCACAATTTTGATCATTTGGCATAAAGGTTGAACTCTCCTTTATTAGCCTCAGCATACCTTCCTCTTCTCTTTTATACTTCTCGAACCTCTCCCTTACCTTCGGTGTATTGGCAACCTCTTCAATTGACCTCTCTGTAAGAAGAAAGAGTATCGCCCTCATGTACGAGTCCATTGTATGCCTTGATGACTCTTTTATATTCAATGAGTTATCAATTATCTTTCCTGGTGACTCCTTTCTCCAATCCTCTATTGATCTGTATTCAAAGCTATCAATTATGTCAGCTTCCTTTACAGCATCCTCTATGAATTCAGGGAGCCTTGTTCTTTCTGAAAAATACTCGAATACTATTCTTGCACAGCTTTTTGATACACCTGCCCTCCCTCTTATAGTTGCCGGATCAATTTTCCTGTAACGGAGTTCCTGAAGGTTTCCTTCATGATGGTCGAACCAGAGCCCACAGGACAGTGGATACGGAAGGTCACAGACAATGTCATTCTCAGATATTGGAATAAGTGATTTTGTTATTGTTGATGGTCCTGCAAAATATATCTTTCTTATACCCAGGGCAACTGAACATATTGCCCCACTTACAATACCATCAAAATCACTGTGAGTTATTATCTTTTCATACACAGAATTCAAGCTCATTAGTCACTTTCTTGATAGGGCACCTACCGGACATGCCTCTACACATTTTAAACAGGAGTTACATTTAGATTCAGCAAGTGGTCTGTTTTTGAAGGTTCCTACTTTGGTTATAAAACCTCGGAAGTTAAAGTCCAGGATCGCCTCTTTGACAATTTCATTACAGATATAGACACAGAGACCGCACAATACACATAGATTGGGGTTATAGGTAAAGAGAGAATGACTGTCATCTACCGGTAAGTCAGGGAGTATTTGGGGCAGCCTCTTAGGTTTGAGTTTAAACCCCATCTCACGGGAGATGTCTTGAAGGGCACACTTCTTATTAGCCGGGCACTCCCTGCATATTATCGGGTGTCTAGACATGATCAATTTGAATGCCATTCGTACCAATCGCAATACAGATTCTGTCCTTGTATCTACGATCATACCATCGGTTACCTCTTCAGTGCAACTCGCCACGGGCTCTTTTTTTCCTTCTATCTCAACAAAGCAGAGTCTACAACTTCCAAAAGGTAAAGGATTTTCTTCGATTGCACAGAGATGAGGAATGAATATGCCATTTTCCAGGGCAGCCCATAGCACCCTTTTCCCCTTTTCCGTTACTATCTTTTTTCCGTTAATCGTTAAAGATACTGTTTCCATATTTCATTCCGATGCACTCTATTTTTGATGAAGTCGCAAAAAGTCAAAAATCAGACGGCACAGTAAAAAGCTCCAGATGCAAGGCGCGCAAATCCGAAGGAATGAGGCGTACTTACATGTACGCTCCAATGACTGAGGATGCAGCGGAACGCCGCAGATGGACTTTTTGCGAAGCCGTCATTTTTTCTGTCCATCATCATCCCTAGGTTCGGATTCAGGAAGCTGAGATATAGGTGATATCTTTATTATTGCATCATATTGGATAGGACAGGCATCCATACAGTTCGCACACTTAGCGCATTTCTCCTGATCTATAGCTTTCAGGCGATCTCTTCTGGTATAGATAGCCTCTGTTGGACAGCTGCCAACACAGGCATCACACGCCCGCTGGCATTTTTCAGGTAAAATGTAGTATGCAATAATATCCTTACATTCCAGTGAAGGACATCTTTTATCCAAGATGTGTATCTCATATTCTTCCCTGAAATAACGAAGGGTTGTAAGTACGGGATTAGGGGCGGTCTTCCCCAGGTTACAGAGAGAACCCTGTTTAATGGTTTCAGCCAATTCTTCAAGCAGATCCAGGTCATCCATAATGCCTGCTCCTCTCGTGATGTCAGTAAGAATATTCAGCATATGTTTTGTTCCAATCCGGCAGAAGGTACACTTGCCACAGGACTCTTTCTGGGTAAACTCTAAAAAGTACCGAGCAGTCTCTACAGCGCAGTTGTCTTCGTCCATGACCACCATCCCACCGGAACCCATAATAGCTCCTGTATCAGCTATCGTGTCAAAGCATACAGGTGTATCCAGAAGTGATTCCGGAAGGCACCCCCCTGATGGCCCCCCTATTTGAACTGCTTTAAATTGCCTCTTAATGGTTTTTGGGAGTTCCCCAGCAACATTTGAAACCTTTATTGTGGGAGGGACTCCACCCCCAATATCAAATATGATTTCTCTTAGGGTAGTTCCAAAGGGAATTTCCACCAAACCTGCATTTTTTATCTTACCTGCCAGGGCAAAGACGGCTGTACCCATACATCCTTCCATACCCAAAGAGGAGACCTTTCCGGCTCCATAGGCGAGTATTTTAGGGATAGAGGCAAGAGTTTTGACATTGTTTATCAGGGTAGGTTTCCCCCAGAGTCCTATATTTGCCGGATAAGGGGGCCTGGGTTTCGGCACCCCCCTTTTCCCCTCTATGGATGCTATCAGAGCCGTTTCTTCACCACAAACGAATGCCCCTGCCCCCTGGTTTATCTTTATATCAAAGCTGATTTTGCTGTTCAGGATATTCTTCCCCAAAAGTCCAAGCTCTCTTGCCTGACAGACTGCCGTTGTTAATACGGATACTGCTTGTGGATACTCTTTTCTAACGTATATGTAGCCAGACTCAGCTCCGATTGCGTAACCTGCTATAATCATTCCTTCTATAATGGAATGAGGATCGCTTTCCAGTATTGTCCTGTCCATAAAGGCGCCAGGGTCCCCTTCATCAGCATTGCAGATAAGATACTTCGGAAATTCAGGGGTGTCTCGGCATATATCCCACTTTTTCCAGGTCTCAAAACCCGCGCCTCCCAGTCCCCTTAAACCTGCTTTTTTTATCTCTTCTATTATTTCTCCATGTTCCATTTTAAGGGCATACGTTAAACCTTCATATCCACCTACTGCTATGTAATGATTAATATCCTCTGGGTCTATGCAGCCGCAGTTTTTCAGGAGCCATCTCCGTTCCCTGGACCACCTTGGGGTTTCGTAAACTGTGGGGATCATATCGTTTTCTTCCATCGCTCCTAAAGCCCATTCAAGGGCAGGATCCTCTTCATTGAAAAATCTCTTTATGAGTATTTGGGCTCGGTTCGGGGTGAGGTAACCATACATTATGGGAGGCCATCCCGGTTTGGAAACAACAGCCATGGGTTCAGCATAGCAGTGCCCGTGGCATCCAACCTTAATTATTCTGGCTTCGATGTTGAGGGTCTTTAAAATGCCCTCAAAAGAAGAAAGCACTTCAAGAGAACCGGCTGACCTTCCGCAGGTAGCTGTCCCCACATAGATAGTTGCCCCTTTTTTTCCATCCATGCCCGGAAAATCTTTTAATGCGTTTTTTTTAAGTTCTTCGAACCTTTCACTAACTGTTCTTTCCATCATTTGATTCTTCGCAACTTTCTTCTACCCTTAATCCAGATTCTTCCTTTCTTTTCGTTTCGGCTTCTTTTCCCAATTGATATTTTAGAAGGATACCATCCACTTTGGTAGGATCCATTTGGCCACGCACCTCTTTATTAATAACCGTTACAGGTGCCAAGACACAGCATCCCACACAATTCACCCTTTCCAGGCTGAATTCCCGATCTTCTGTTACTTCCCCCTCCTTTATTTCCAGACGTCTTTCCCACGATTCCAGAACGATGTTACCCCGTTTTACATGGCATGCTGTACCCATACATACCTGGATATGATTCTTGCCAGGTGGGGTAAAGCGAAATTGGTTGTAAAATGTAGCCACTCCATAAATGGTTGTTTCTGAAATATTCAGATATCTGGCTACCTCTATCATACTTTCTTCTGGAAGATAACCAAGGTGATCCTGAATTGAGAGGAGCATGGCAATCATATTCTTATCTCCTTCCCAGTTCTTGAGAGTCTCCTTGACTATCTTCAATTCATCTTTAGAATCTGGTTTCCTTTCGTTATTCATAAAGTTCCTCTTTGAATCCTCTTGCTTTTTTGGGGATTATCTTCGAGGGTTCCCAAATGGTAAGTAATGGAGGGTTACTTATTATGGATATAAAATGGAAAAAGACATCCTAATTTAAAATGATTCGGAAGTAGGTGCCAAGGATTGGAAGAGGTCGGTGACCCTCAGTCCTTCAATCGTATGTTTCAATCGGGTCCAGATGTATATGAACAGTCACCTCTTTAACACCTGGAATGGTTTTAACAACCCCCTCTATATCTTGAATTAATTTTTCCTCCTGGGATAGTCGAGCGCTGGTTGTTACTGATACCTTTCCACTATCAGAATAGACTTCGACATCGGGTTTCAGGTCTATCAGGGTAGCCTTAACCTCAGAAGCAAGTAAAAGATCATCCATTGCCTTTTGGGACTCAGGTATCGTCTGAAAATCCTTCAACCCCACAGTATGGCATATGATGTCTGCTGCATCATTCACAGTGATTTTTCTGATATGTAGAACCATATCATAGAGGCCAGGGTCCCATGTGTCGATCCCATAGAGGGATATACTCCATT
>PFIF01000062.1:0-2638 GCA_002782605.1 Deltaproteobacteria bacterium CG_4_8_14_3_um_filter_43_13
TGCAAGCGCTGGTCAAGTACCATGGCTGGTGCGCTCCGAGTTGGATAGGTAACCCGCGACACGTGTTTCCGACAGCCAGAAAGCTGCAAACCGGAACAATGCTTGAAATGAATAGAGATAGCGGTCCACAGCGAGAGCGAAGAGCGCATAGGCACTCACGAGAAGTGCAACTAGAACCCCAAGTGTCCAAATCAGTCGAGGTTCTGGCAAGAAAACGATGAGTTGTGGAACCAGCAGGCCGAAGAGACCGAGGACAAATAGGTAACAGGATACAAGATAGTAGGTTGAGTAGTGGGAAATTACCCACTCAATGTGATGGTTGGAGGCATGCGCATGGAAGATGCCATTTGCGACATGTGCCCGAGAAGTGAAGTCGCGTTCGAGTGCCGATTCGAAAAGGTGCTGCTTTGTTGCTAGTTGCTGAAATTCGTTTTCCCAATATTTGGAACTAGCGTGGACCCGAGATTGCCCGAGAAAGCGTGCCCATCTCTCGCGACGGGCGGCCGCCTGCACCAGCCGACGAACCGTCACGTCCGTCAAGCCTTCGATGATGCTACCAACAAACGCAGCCAGGGCTAGCGAGAGAGACCCAAGGGCTACTGACCCTGCCGGGCTTGAAAGTTCGGGATAAGCCGCGATGAAAGCGGCAAGGGGCTTCCATGCCAGGATCACAACCCATGCAACTCCGAGAATTCCGACTAGAAAGAGGGCAATAGTCTTGTTCAGAGTTGATACCGGCACAGGGAAACCTCCAGCCGTGTAAGGTACAATGAAGGATTTAGTTTATCAGGTAAAATGGTTGCCTGTTATTTTTTTGAAAAAATACCTTATGGGAGAAAGAAATGTCAAGCAAAAACTAAACTGGAGTTTACCGAAAAATTTCAAGGTATATCGAGACAGAAAGAGAATGCCTAGTGGACTTTGGCAGTTGATATATTTGCTCACAGAAAATTATCTCTGCAAGTGTCTTAATTCATTGGTAAGATGATTGGAATGAAACCCACATGCCTCAAAGATACACAAAGAACAAGGAAAATGTCTTTGAGAGGAGTTCGCCATAGGCGGGCGACACCTACAACAGCACACTTAAGTGTGCTGTTGAAAAGGATGGGATTGCTTCGCCTGCGGCTCGCAATGACAGAACTAGGTGCATTTTCAGGTGAAAAATGTTGTAAAACAAAAAAAGCATGATACTAAGACATAAAATGGGTAATTCTGATCGGAAGTCAACCAAAAACATGCCGAAAAAGCAGGCACTGGAGCACGCAGAACCAATGGTTGTCAACAAAACGGAAACCATAGGTCTTGAAAAGGGTTAGTCGGCGAAGTCCGGTTGGCCAGGCGACGCAGGGGATAGCAACATGAGAGGGGCAAAACTTCACTATGGCTGGATTGTCATTTTAATGGGACTCTTCACTACCATTGCTGCCCACGGGTTTGGACGTATGGCATACACCATTATTCTTCCCGCTATGAAGGACGGTCTCAAATTTGACTACACGCAGCTAGGTCTCTTGGGTACAGGCAATTTCATTGGTTATCTGACCATGGCTATCATAGGTGGATTTTTGGCCGCCAGGTTTGGAATGCGAATTGTCATTACCGTTGCCCTGGTACTGATGGGTTGTACCATGATCCTGACTGGCTTCGCCCAATCATTTGGTTTTGCGTTTGCCATGCGACTTCTGACCGGCATTGGAAATGGTGCTGCTTATGTCCCGGCTATGGCCCTCGGTTCGGTGTGGTTTGTAACCAGGAGAAGGGGCTTTGCCACGGGGGTTGTCTCAGGTGGGATAGGAATGGGCACCCTGATATCCGGCATGGTGGTTCCCCCTATTTTGACTGCATACGGTACCGATGGTTGGCGCTTTTCCTGGTATATCCTGGGTAGTGCCGTGTTATTGCTTTCCGGTGTGGTTTTTCTGTTTGTACGCAGCCACCCGGAGGAAAAGGGGCTGCTGCCAATTGGTACGGATGAAAAAGGAGGCATTCCTCCGGTTCCTTCCAATGCTTACCCGATTTCTTCTTTTGAGTGGATAAAGCTTTACAGAGTAGGTCCTATCTGGTATCTGGGGACAGTTTACTTCTTTTATGGTTTATCATATATTATATACATGATTTTCTTTGCTGCCTACCTGGTTAAGGAAATGGGCTTTACACAGGAATGGGCAGGCAGACTATGGGCAATGGTTGGGGGCTTGAGTGTCTTTTGCGGGGTAATATGGGGGAGCATATCAGATCGCCTTGGCCGCAATCGTGGAGCAGCCTTGGCCTATCTGATCCTCGGTCTTTCCTACATTATCTATGGAGTGCTCAAGATCAAATTCGGCTTTTATCTCTCTGCAGTCATGTTCGGGCTTACGGCATGGAGTATCCCGACCATCATGGCTGCGGCTGCAGGCGATTATGTTGGACCACGTTTGGCACCCGCGGGACTGGGTTTCATTACCGTCTTTTTCGGTATTGGGCAGGCTCTGGGACCGTTACTGGGGGGGGGTATCTGGCAGACATAAGCCATTCTTTTACCATGCCCTTCCTGGTGGCAGGAGGTATCTCGCTCGTAGGTATGGTATTCTCTTTTTATCTCAAGAAACCAGCCACTACAAAATAAGAGATATAAACCCTTAGAGATACTTTT
>PFIF01000062.1:2803-10754 GCA_002782605.1 Deltaproteobacteria bacterium CG_4_8_14_3_um_filter_43_13
CAGGGTACAGATACTCTTTAAATTACTTTAGGAGAGATGTACGAGGACTTAAATGACTCTTTGGAATAAGAGAAAAATACCTCCAAAATTCAAGACAGAAGATGTAAAGAAACCTAATCTGTTCAGAGAAATCTTTCCTTATGATGAGGTATCCAGGATAGAGTTTGACAATAAGATTATACCTATTTGCCCTGCAGAGGATATCTTTATTACTGATACAACCTTCAGGGATGGACAGCAGGCAATGCCTCCATATTCTCCACAACAGATTGCAGACCTCTTTGAAATGTTACACAGATTGGGTGGGCACAAAGGAGTCATACGACAAACAGAGTTTTTCCTGTACAGCAATAGAGATAGAGAAGCTTTAGAGAAGTGTCTGGAAATGAGGTTTAAATTTCCGGAGATAACAGGGTGGATCAGGGCATCGAAGGACGATTTGGAACTTGTGAAGGAGATGAACCTCAACGAGACAGGTATATTAACCTCTGTCTCTGACTATCATATATTCCTGAAGTTGAATAAGACCAGAAGAGAGGCAATGGGCGATTACTTAAGGGTTGTCTCGGATGCCCTCGATATGGGAATAATACCCAGGTGCCATTTTGAGGATATAACCCGGGCAGATGTTTATGGGTTCTGTGTTCCCTTTGCAATAGAGCTGATGAAACTCCGGGAGGAGAGTAAAATAGACATCAAGATAAGACTCTGTGATACCATGGGTTATGGTGTTACCTATCCTGGTGCCGCCTTGCCAAGGAGCGTGGATAAACTGGTTAGAGCCATGATTGATGATGCTGGGGTTCCTGGAAGTTTATTGGAGTGGCATGGTCATAACGATTTTCATAAGGTGCACATCAATGCAGCAACTGCCTGGCTCTATGGATGCTCAGGAGCCAATGGTGCCCTGTTAGGTTTTGGAGAAAGAACAGGCAACCCTCCTCTTGAAGGCCTTATAATTGAATATATCGCTTTAAAGGGACAGGATGATGGAATAAATACAACTGTCATCACCGAGATCGCCAATTATTTCGAGAAAGAAATAGGGGTTCATATCCCCTCAAATTATCCTTTTATTGGATCAGACTTCAATACCACCCAGGCCGGGATTCATGCCGACGGGGCATTAAAAAATGAAGAGATATATAATATATTTAACACCACCAGGATTCTCAACAGGCCTCCAGGGGTAACTATATCTGATAAATCAGGTACGGCAGGTATTGCACATTGGATAAATACACATATGAGATTAAAGGAAGATAATAGGGTTGATAAGCGACATCCGGGTATTGCAAAGATACATAAATGGGTAACAGGCCAATACAATAGTGGAAGGGTTACCAGTATTTCCCACGAAGAGATGGAGAGGCAGGCAAGGAAACATCTGCCGGAATTCTTTGTCTCTGAATTTGACAGATTGAAGTTTAGGGCACATGAACTCGCAGCCCATTTGATTGAAGAGACTATAGAAGCACCTGAGATAAGATCCATGAATCCTAAGTTACAAGAGCCTTTGATGAAAAAGCTGGTAGAGGAAAACCCCTTCATCCAGTTTGTTTATGTTACTGATATGGAAGGTAAAAAGATTACAAGGAATATAACCCAGGTAGTGGATAAAGCAAAATATGAATGTTTTGGATTGGATGAGGACTTCTCAGACAGGGAATGGTTTATCGGACCTTTAAAAGATGGAAAGATATATATAACGGATCTATGCAAATCAACGATTACCAGGGCACTTTGTCTTACTGTTTCAACCCCTGTGAGAGATGAAGATGAGAACATAGTGGGGGTGTTTGGAATAGACATAAGGTTTGAAGAACTGACCAAGGTAGAAGATGAGGAATGAAAGGGAGCAGGATAGTAGTAAGAGCGGACAGGTCTCTCGAAGTACCGGATGACCCCATAATCCCCTTTATTGAAGGGGATGGAGTTGGGCCTGATATATGGGCTGCTTCCTCAAGGGTACTTGAGGCTGCTGTTGCTGAGGCGTATAGGGGGAAGAAAAAAATCCGCTGGTATGAAGTCTATGCCGGGGAAAAGGCCAAAAAGAAGTATGGAGAGTGGCTGCCGGCAGATACTGTTAGTGCAATTGAAACCCATGTGGTAGCCATAAAAGGGCCCCTTACAACCCCTGTTGGTGGTGGTGTGAGGAGTATTAATGTTGCCCTTAGACAAAAACTGGACCTCTTTGCCTGTATCAGACCTATAAGGTATTTCCCTGGAATCCCAAGCCCTGTTAAATATCCCGAAAAGATAAATATGGTTGTGTTCAGGGAAAATACGGAAGACGTTTATTCCGGTATTGAATGGGAGGTGAATACCCCCGAGTGCAGAAAGGTCATAGATTTTCTTAAGAGGGAAATGAATGTAAAGATCAAAGACGATTCTGGTATCGGCATAAAGCCAATGAGTATATCAGGGACAAAATGCCTGGTGAGGATGGCGATAAGATATGCCATAGAAAATAAGAGAAAAAACGTTACCCTGGTTCATAAAGGCAATATCATGAAATTCACCGAAGGAGGATTTAAAGACTGGGGTTATGAGGTTGCCAGAGACGAGTTCGGAGACAGGACTATTTCTGAGAATCAGCTACTGAAAGATTGCCATGGAGAATTTCCCCGGGATAAAGTGGTCATTAAGGACAGGATAGCAGATGCTATGTTTCAACAGGTTTTGATTCGGCCTGAGGAATACGAGGTTTTAGCCTTGCCAAACTTAAACGGTGACTATATGTCTGACCTCCTGGCTGCCCAGGTAGGAGGATTGGGGCTTGCGCCAGGTGCAAATATAGGGATGCCTAATGCTTTGTTTGAGGCCACGCACGGGACAGCCCCCAAGTATGCCGGACAGGACAAGGTTAATCCCACCTCCCTTATCCTGTCGGGGGTAATGATGTTGGAGTATATGGGTTGGCAGGAGGCGGCAGACATTGTAGTTAAGGCTTTGGAGAAGACTTTCCTAAATAAGACAGTTACCTATGACCTGGCGAGGTTGATGGAAGGGGCTACAAGGCTTAAGTGCTCTGAATTTGGATCGGCAATAGTAGAGAATATGTAGGGGATTTTTCAGTGTGAACTATTAAAACTGGTAAAGGAGGCTTGGCAAGATGGGAAGGAAGAAGATTACTATTGTAGGAGCTGGTAATGTAGGCGCTACGGCTGCTCATTGGGCAGCGGAAAAAGAGATTGGTGATGTTGTATTGGTAGACATAGTAGAAGGAATACCTCAGGGAAAAGCTCTAGACCTGTTGGAGGCCGGACCCGTGGAGGGGTTTGACTCCAGGATTATCGGAACAAATGGCTATGATGAAACGGCTGATTCGGATATAGTTATTATTACCTCCGGGTTTCCAAGACAACCGGGTATGAGCAGGGAAGACCTTTTAGCAAAGAACAAAGAGATTATTCAGTCCGTGACAAAAGAGATAGCAGCCAGGTCTCCTAATTGTATTATCATAATGATTACAAATCCTCTGGATACTATGGTTTACCTGGCGAAAAATGTCAGTGGTTTTCCAAAGAACAGGGTTATAGGGATGGCCGGTGTCCTTGATACTGCGCGACTCAGTGCGTTCATAGCCATGGAACTGAATGTATCTGTGGAAAATATCCAGGCATTTATACTGGGGGGACATGGTGACGATATGGTTCCCATCCCTCGTTACTGTACTGTTGCCGGTATACCCATTACACAGCTAATGCCAAAGGAAAGGATAGATAAAATCGTCGATAGAGCAAGAAAGGGTGGCGGAGAGATAGTAGCCCTCCTTAAAAAAGGCAGTGCTTTTTATGCTCCGTCAGCAGCGGCTGTTCAGATGACAGAGGCTATCCTCAAGGATAAGAAGCGAATACTTCCCTGTGCCGCTTACCTGGAAGGGGAATATGGATTGAATGATATATACTTTGGAGTTCCCGTCAAACTAGGATCAAACGGTATTGAAAAGGTTATCGAGGTTGAGCTTACAGATGAAGAGAAGGCATTAGTTCAAAGGTCCGCGGATAGTGTTAAGAAAAGCATAACTGAATTGAAGTTGTAATCTGAGACTGGCTGTTGCTCAAATGGACTATGGTTTGGGTAACAGCCTGTTTTATTCTGCCAAATCCCTTTTCCATTCCTCCAGATCAGCCAGGGCTTTCTCTGCTATCCTCTTTCGTTTTAACTCTTTTTTTACCTTTTCTTGAGTGGGTGGTAATAGCCCAAAGTTGATATTCATCGGTTGAAAATCTCTATCGCTTGTTTCGGTAATATAGCCAACAAGTGCGCCTATAGCTGTGGTTAGGGGAGGGGGGATCAATGGGAGTTTACGGGTCAATCGGCTGGCATTAATCCCAGCCAGCAGTCCCATAGCAGAGGACTCTACATATCCCTCTACACCTGTGATCTGACCTGCAAAAAACACTGAGGGATTCTTCCTTAACTGAAGAGAGTTGTTGAGCAATCTCCTGGAATTAATGAAGGTATTACGATGTAGGCTTCCTAATCGTGCGAATTCCGCTTGTTCCAACCCAGGGATCATACGGAATATCCTCTTTTGTTCATTCCACCTGAGCTTTGTCTGAAACCCCACCATATTGTAAAGGGTTCCATAGCTGTTATCCTGCCTTAGCTGGACTACGGCATAGGGTATCTCACCGGTACCAGGGTTTGCCAGCCCCACCGGTTTCATTGGTCCGAAGAGTAGGGTGTCTTTTCCTCTCTCTGCTGTCTCCTCTATTGGCATGCACCCTTCAAAAGGGACCATCTTTTCAAAATTCCTGGTGGGCGTCTTCTCTGCCTCCATCAGGGCATCAATAAACTTATAGTAATCTTCTTTTGTCATTGGGCAATTTATATAGTCATTCCCACCTTTCCCATATCTGGAACTTCTGTAAGCTATATCGAAGTTTATGGAATCTGCTTCAACTATGGGGGCTATGGCGTCATAAAAATAGAGATAATTTTCTCCTATTAGCTTTTTTACCTCATCTCCAAGTGTTTCAGATGTAAGAGGCCCCGTTGCAACAATTGTAAGGGTATCCTCTGGGATTTTGGTAACCTCTTCACGAATAATCTCCACATTATCCATTTCCTCCAAAACCTGGGTGATAAATCTTGAAAACCCCTGTCTGTCCACAGCCAGGGCGCTTCCAGCCGGAACCCTGGTTTCATCGGCAGCCCTGATAATGAGGGAATCCATCCTCCGCATCTCTTCCTTGATAAGTCCTGAGGCATTCTCAAGGGAGCTTGACCGGAGGGAATTACTGCATACAAGCTCAGCCAGGTCGTCAGAAAGGTGTGCAGGAGAGAATCTTTTGGGTTTCATCTCATAGAGTATTACATCAATACCCCTTTTTGCTGCCTGCCATGCAGCCTCACAACCCGCCAATCCACCGCCGATTATTATTAATTTATCTGGATTCATAATAAAGAGTCTACCTTTTTGTGATCATGGAGTTGGATATTTCTGGAAATCCGGCAAAAGTTATCAGCATTCAGCAATTATTTTCCAAAACTTCCTCTGTTTTATTCCTGCAGTTGGTATAACTTATGTAATTCTATGTAATCCATCCTGATCCCTGTTCACCGATCCCTGCAAACTGCTTGTAGCGAGTCATAGATGGGTCAAAAGACCTGAACCAGAGAGCGGAAAAGGGAATTTTTCAGTGTGAACTAATTAGAAGCTAATTAATTTTCGCCCAATCCGCTCCTGCACTCTAACACAGGGTAGCAAGCTTCAAATTGGGTAACCGGCCCCACTCCTTGGCACAAAACGTCAGACTGTCTAAAAAGCAAACGGTCACGCTCAATTTAGGGGACGCTTGCCATACTTCTCTCTAAGAGGCCCCTTCTTAATCTTTCCACTCGCTGTCTTTGGAAGTTCATCAACAAAAAACACTGATTTCGGTATCTTATACTTCGCTAACTTACCCTTACAGAAATCAATGGCATCTTTCTCCGTCATGGGTTGTCCCTCTTTCAAGGCAATTATGGCGTTACCCACCTCTCCCCATTTGTCATCCGGGACCCCGATTACCGCCGACTCCAGAATCTTTGGATGGGTAGCATAGACCTTTTCAATCTCTGCCGGGTATACATTCTCCCCACCGCTTATAAACATATCCCTTTCTCTGTCAACTATATAGACGTATCCCTCATCATCTACCCTGGCCAGGTCTCCGGTATACAGCCAACCATCCCTCATGGTCTGTTGCGTTTCCTGCGGGAGGTTCCAATAGCCTATCATCTGGATAGGACCTTTTACGATGATCTCTCCGATCTCCCCCGGTACTACATCCTTCCCCTTCTTGTTCACCACCCTGACATCGCTATGGAAGACAGGCAAACCCACAGAACCTGCCTTTCTGATAGAATCCTCCTCAGAAAGCCACAGCACGATAGAGGTCTCTGTCTGACCGAATACCTGTCTTATAGGTATGTTTCTCCTTTGATATTCTTTAATTAGAGAAAGTGGACAGGCTTCTCCTGCTGTCATACACGTCTTCAGGGAGCTAAGATCGTACTTTTCTATCTCGGTTTTCTTCATTATAAAGTTTAGCATAGTGGGGACAGCCATCATCAGGGTGATCTTATACCTTTCGATGAGCCGTAATACCTCTTCAGGATCGAAGTGTTTCTGGATAATAGCCGTCCCTCCTTTATAAAGGATGGGTACTGCCGTTATATTAAGACCTCCGGAATGGAAGAGCGGCATCACTACCAGCATCCTGTCGGTTGAAGAGATATCAAAGTAAATATCTGCATTGAAGGTATTGTAGAATGTCTTCTTGTGAGATAGAAGCGCCCCTTTAGGCTGCCCGGTAGTCCCTGACGTATACATGATCATCTGGGGATCTTCCAGCCCAACATCTTCCTTGACCTCAGGTTCACTCATCGGATATTGGAGGAGCAGTCCTTCATAGTCAAGGGCCCAGCGGGATGTATCGCCACCCACCTGTATAAAGTTTCCTTTCTTTACAGGGATAGCCGAGCGTATTGAATCCACCGTTTCAGTAAAATCATGGTTATAGATCAGCATCTCTGTCCTACAGTCATTTAACATGTATTCCAGCTCAGGCCCTGCAAGCCTGAAGTTCAGGGGGACAAATATTGCGCCCAATTTCGCTGCAGCAAAGTAGACCTCTAAAAACTGATGGCAGTTATGAAACAGTGCCGCTACCCTATCGCCCTTTTTAATCCCCCTATCGACCATGGCATGGGCCAGTTGATTTGTCCTTTCATTGACCTGCCGATAGGTAAATTCTTTTTCCTCGAATATTACAGCCGTCTTTTCAGAAGAGAGTACAGCCCTCTTCCTGATCCAATCACCAACATTCATCTCATTATAAGACCTTTGCACAATCTGCCGAGAGCTTTGAAAAAGTACCCCTGAGAGCGAATTCATGAGAGTAGAGGAGTGGAGGAGTAGAGGAGTAGGAAGGTAGTTACTACACCTCCCACTCTTCCACTCTTCCAATTTATCTATGGAGCGAGCTTAGATGGGTCAAAGTTTATCCCGTTGAAAAACGGGAAATGTATGCTGAAGCGAAAAGGGGTACTTCTTCAAAGCTCTCATAGTTGTTATTTTAGCTTTAGCCACTAGCCGGCAACAAGTAATGGCGTAAAAATATCTGATTAATCAGTTCGTGTCAAGGTGTTTTTGGAAGAGGGAAGGCAGGGTGAGGTGTTATGGTGTGGAAGGGATGATATTGTGAAAACTATAACAGTTCGGGGCATGGAGCCTTCGTTAGCAGAAAAGCTGAGGCAGGCTTCCAAAAAAGAAGGCAAGAGTGTAAATCAGATCGTCATTGATACCATGAAGAAACAATTGGGCATGGAGAAAGAAAAAAAATTTACCGTAGTGCACCACGATATGGACCATCTCTTTGGGAGGTGGTCT
Source organism: Deltaproteobacteria bacterium CG_4_8_14_3_um_filter_43_13 (assembly GCA_002782605.1). Classification (GTDB taxonomy): domain Bacteria; phylum Desulfobacterota; class UBA8473; order UBA8473; family UBA8473; genus UBA8473. Next base: position 10,689 of record PFIF01000062.1, read on the forward strand.
GCAGAGGAATTTAATCGGATTCAGGGGAAAATATGCCTTGTAAGAATCTGTGATCATTTTCCTTTT
>PFIF01000074.1 GCA_002782605.1 Deltaproteobacteria bacterium CG_4_8_14_3_um_filter_43_13
TACGAGGTGGGGCTGGTGACCCGGATAGTTTCCGCTGAGCAGCTTCTCCCTACGGCAACGGAGATGGCTGAGAGTATCTGTCAAAATAGTCCTCTCGCAATAAGGGCAGTAAAAGAGCTGATTCGGAGAGGGGAGGATATGAGCCGCCCTGATGCCATGTCTCTAACAGACCATGTAACTCATAGCCTGATGCGCACTGAGGACATAATGGAGGGTTTTAAAGCCTTCGTGGAAAAGAGGCCACCTGCCTGGAAAGGGAGATAGCGCTTATTTTTGTAACTAATCAGGTAGGCACAGAGGCACAAAGAATAGTTCAGGTGGATAGGCTGAAGTTTAGGCTATAGACTATTAGCCTACTTCAGCCTTCAGCCTTCAGTCTAACAGTCTAAAAAAAGGAGGCTCTATGAAAAACAGGATCACCGAGATACTTGGTTCTCAATATCCCATTATCCTGGGGGCAATGCGTTTTATTACCCTTGCGAAAATGGCGGCAGCCATGTCCAACGCAGGGGGTTTTGGTTTAATAGCTGCCTCAGGGATGAAGGCAGAACCTTTGAGAAAACAGATCAGAAATGCCCGTGAATTGACGGACAACCCCCTCGGTATAAATATCCCTGTCTACAGACCCAATGCCTTTGAGGCCCTGGAGATAGCTATTGAAGAAGGGATAAAGACGATCACTACCTCGGCCGGTGATGCAGGTAAACTCATAAAGAGGATTAAAGAGGCAGGGATTAAGGTGTTGCACATGGCCCCTACAGTAGAGATGGCGAAGAAGGCAGAGGATGCAGGGGTAGATGCCGTTATTGCCGTGGGGACAGAGGCAGGCGGACATGTGGGCCGAGATGAAGTGAGTACACTGACACTCATTCCCCAGGTAGTAGATGCGGTCAAGATACCGGTGGTTGCGGCAGGCGGTATAGGTGATGCACGGGGTTGGGTGGCGGTGCACGCCCTTGGCGCTGAGGGGATACAGATGGGCACCCGTTTCCTTGCCACAGAGGAGTGCCCTGTCCCTGAGGTATATAAACAGGCAATTCTAGCTGCCAGGGACAATAGTACAATGATTGCGGCAAGAAAGGGTTTCCCTCTAAGAGCATTGAAGAATAAGGCTGTTATGGCGATTCGTGAAATGGAGGAAAAAGGTGCCGGACAGGAGGAAATCAACGCGTTCGTGGACAAACTGGGCAGTAAGCATAAAAACGATCCGGATTATATGCTTATGCCTGCGGGACAAGTTGCAGGATTGACAAAGGAGGTTACCACTATCGAGGAACTTATTAAGCGGATGGTTGAAGGGGCCAACAGGCCGTCTTTGGAGCTGGCTGGAGGCTTTGAGTAGGAGTGACTAATCATGTAGGCACAAAGGCACAGAGTACCAAAGGCACAAAGTAGGGAAAAACAACAAAACGACCTCACTCTGCTTTGTGCCTATGTGCCTTTGCCACTTTGTGCCTGAGTAAGTTACGAATAGGATATGGGGGTAAGTTATGGAATGGGAATTCGTTTTATTTGAGAAAGAGGATGGTATCGGCACAATTACCTTAAATAGACCTGAAAAATACAACGCCCTGGGTGGCAATATGCGACAGGAGATATTGGCAGCCCTTGAACTCGCCTGTTCTGATAGTGATGTGCGTGTGATAGTGATCACAGGGGCAGGAAAGGCGTTTTGCGTAGGGGGCGATATAGATGAATTTGTTTCCGGAACTACAAAGGCCCTTTCAAATATCGCTACCAGTGAACGGCCCGCCATGAGCAAGATCGTCCTCTTAATCAATTCTATTGAGAAGCCTGTCATTGCCGCTGTAAATGGGGCTGCAGCGGGTGGTGGATGCAACCTTGCCCTCTCGTGTGACATCCGTATTGCGAGTGAGCGTGCCAGATTTTCTCAGGCATTTGTGAAACGAGGGGTACATCCTGATTGGGGAGGTATCTGGTTTTTACCAAGGCTGGTTGGCTATGCCAAGGCGGCAGAATTGATTTTCACGGGAGACGTGATAGATGCTGAAGAAGCGCTTAGGATCGGCATTGTCAATAAAGTGGTGCCCCACGATAACCTCACTAACGCAACAAAAGAACTGGCCCAGAAAATGGCAAAGAATGCCCCGATACCAATAGCCCTGGCGAAGAGAGGTCTCCAGAATTTTTATAATATGGACATATCACAAGCCGTTGATTACGAAGTGATGACCATTGGGGTATGCTGGAATACTGAGGATCGAGTTGAGGGCATGAAGTCGTTTATAGAGAAACGTGAGCCAATTTTCAAAGGAAGGTAACTACTCAGGCACAAAGTGGCAAAGGCACATAGGCACAAAGCAGAGTGGGGTCGTTTCGTTGTTTTTTCCTACTTTGTGCCTTTGGTACTCTGTGCCTTTGTGCCTGCCTGAATAGTTACAAGGAAGATAATTAGAGGAGGGTAGAAGATGACAATTAGGGGACCACTCACCGGCATTAGAATCCTGGACCTATCACATGCCCATGCAGGGCCCTATGGGTCTCAGCTTTTGGGTGACCTGGGGGCAGAGGTATTAAAGATAGAGCCTCCAGGCAGGGGGGATATCGTTAGGGGGATTAATCCGAGCTTAAAGGGTGAGAGCTATTATACCCTGGCTCTCAATCGAAACAAGAAGAGCATTGCGCTGGATATGTATACTGAATCAGGCAAAGAGGCATTCTATGACCTGGTCAAAATATCTGATGTAGTGTTTGACAATTTTAGAGCCGGTGTCATTGAAAGATTGGGGATTGATTTTGAAACCTTGAAGAAGACGAATCCTAAAATTATCTCTTGTTCTATTACCGGATATGGTGTAGCCGGGCCATATAAGGATAGACCAGCTATCGATGATATGGTTCAAGGGATTGCAGGCTCATTAAGCCTTGCAGGGGAACCCGATGGCGGTCCACTTCGTCCTGGCATTGCAATTGCGGATCTTTCAGGAGGTTTTTTTGGTGCTATGGGTGTCGTTGTAGCCCTCTACGAAAGGCAGAAGACAGGCAAAGGAGTGAGAGTAGATGTAAACCTTTTAGAATCTACTATGTCACTTATGTCCAATCACTTTCAGATGTTCTTTCTTTCCGGCAAGCCACCAAAACCTCAAGGAAAAAGGCATCCTGCTGCCCCTATAGGGGTGTTTCAGACACGGAATGGACATGTAACATTAGGTCTCTCATGGCCGGATATTGCCCATGTGCTCGGTAGAAGCTGGCTTCTAAACGATCCGAGGTTTGACACAATGGAAAAAAGACTGAAGTCTAAGAATGAATTGGAAAGTATCATGGAAGAGGCCCTCATTGAGAAGGATACGGAAGAATGGTTGGAGCTGTTTAAAGAGCATGACATAATTGGCGGACCTATAAACACACTGGACAAGGTAGAGAAAGACCCTCAGGTGATTTATAATGAGACCGTTATTCATATGGATCATCCGGTCTGCGGGCCGATCAGGGCTATTGCAACTCCTATACACATCAGGGATGGAATGGATGGTAGCCACGAGCCGCCGCCAACCCTTGGTCAACATACTGAAGAGGTATTGAAAATGGTTCTCGGGTATTCCGATGAAAAGATAAGGTCTATCCAAAAAGAAGCAGAGGGGCATGCTAAGGAATTGGCAAAGCATGTAAAGGAAAAAATATAAATCAGAATAGTGGTGGCGATATCCCATTAAAGTTTATGGAAAATTCAAAGCTCTCCTCATGGCGAATTCACTACGGATGGGTTGTAGTTGCCGGGGCATTCCTGGCTACTGCCGTCTCCGGTGGTCTCTTTTATAGCTTTGGCGTATTCTTTCAACCTCTTCAGGAGGAATTTGGCTGGACGCGGGCTACCACTGCATCGATAAACACCGTGTGGCTGATCAGCTTCGCGATCTCAGGCTATTTCATGGGTTGGTTGACCGATGTGCGTGGGCCGAGATTTGCCATGTTACTGGGTGCTGTACTCACGGGCACCGGTCTTTTCCTGACCAGCCGTGCCGCCTCCGTGGGACACTTCTATCTCACCTATGCCCTTACCGGCATTGGAACAGCCGCTACCTGGTCGCCACCCCTGGCGGTAGTACAGCGGTGGTTTGAGAGAAAGCGCGGACTGACACTGGGGATAGTTGCCTCCGGTGTGGGGGCAGGAACGATGGTCTTAAGCCCGCTATTGAGCTGGTTCATCACTTCTTATGGCTGGCGTGAGGCATATACATTGGTCTGGGTGTGCTTTGCTTCGTGGCACTGACTCTAAGTGCCCTGGTTCTGATACAAAGTCCCCTGGAAAAAGGGATGTTGCCCTATGGCGCCGCGCCGCAGCGAATGACAGCCGCTATCCATAACTCAGAAAACCAGCAAGGAGAGGCTCCGGCCGATAAAGAGCACTGGAGGATAGGTGCTGCCGTCAGGACAAAAGCATTTTACTGCATATGGGGCATCTATGTACTCTCTCTGGTGCCACCCTATGTACTCTCGGCGCACATCGTTCGATTTGCTACTGACAGGGGTGTAACGGCACTGGCGGCGGCAAGCGCATTGGGGGCATTCGGGATCGGAGGCACCATCGCCCGCGTCGGCGGAGGAGCCCTTTCGGACGTGTTAGGATGGACCAAAGGTATCGCCCTCTTCTCCTTTCTCACTGCAGTACCTGTCTTTGTTTTAGTTTTAATAGGGACACCGGGGGCGGCTGTAATCTTCGTCATTATGCTCGCCCTGGGCGTTTTTTCCGGGGCCCGTGTACCACTGATTCCCGGCCTGTTGGGGTGCTATTTCGGTACGGACTATCTGGCCAGGCTGATCGCGATCACCCACGGGTTGGCTGTAATCTTCGCATCGGGTAGCCCCGCCCTCGCCGGTTTCATCTTCGATCGTACCGGTAGCTACGCTATCCCTTTCTATCTGGCAGGGTTCTGTGCTGTGGGTGCAGGTATTCTCGCTCTGCTGACACATCCCCCCAGGGTGATAGGGGCTATTCAAACAGAGGCAGAGGAGAATGCTAAAGAATTGGCAAAACATGTAAAGGCGAGGTTATAGTAACTACTTAGGTTCAAAGTTCCAGGGTTCAAGGTTCAAGGTTAGAAAGCAATGAAAATTGAACGTTTTTAAAGAAATCAAGGCAACCAACCGTGAACTGTGAACCGTGAACCTAACAACCTGAGTAGTTACCTTTAGCAATGGATAAAAAGAGGAATATCATAGATGAACTGGAAACAGACAGTATCTTCGGACAATGATTATATCTTTCGATACAGGATAGACGAAGCCAATAATAAAGAAGGCGGTAAGTGTAATTCAAGGCTGGATCTGGTAAAGAAACACCTGCAAAGTATCCTCGATATAGTAATCCCCTGTAGTGGAGATTCAGAAATCAGAATTGACGGGTTCAAGCTCATGAACGATAGAAGCCTCATACACGGGTTATATGATCAAGACAATGAAAGCGCTGCCTCATCGGGCAGGAAGATACTGGAAAGCCCTCTGTTTAGGGAAGCTATGCGGGAATCTGGCGGAGGGGAGAGGAACGGTCAAGGAAGCAGTTTCCGATCCATAAAAAATGCTGCCCTTTATGAGCCGACTGTCGAGTATATTCAACGGCTGCTGCAGGGTTTGTTGGATTTGGTAGAGCTGGAAAGTCATGGAAAGATAGTGAAAGTCGATGCCTTCAGGCTTAAAGACCTGTCCCAATGGGTTGAAGAGTCTTCCTGTGATCCCGCTGATATGTTGGGATATCTGGCAACAAGATGCAACTGCAACTGTGTTTTTTGTTATAACAAAGGATGCCCCCCATCTCTGGCACTTACTAACCCTTCTAAGTCTCCTGACGAAGAGTTCAGAGAGGTACAGACCCGCCTGAAATACTTTTATCCTGAGAAAAAGAAGAACTTATTCACAAGTCTGGGAAGCAGCTTTGAGGCATTCATTCATCCTCATTTCAGAGAGGTACTACAGGAAGTTCGTAAGAAGAGCGATAAACTTATCAGAATAACTACAAATGGTTCGACTCTGACAGAGGAGATGATTGATTACCTTTTGGGGTTTAATCCATTGCACCTGGATGTTGCCCTGCATAGTTCTTCAACTCATAGGAGGCAGAGGTTAATGCATGACAAAACCCCGGAGATCGCTATCAAATCTCTGCCTTTACTCAGGAAAGCTGGTATTCCCTACAACATAGTCATTGTGCCATGGCCTGACGGATCTCCGGAGGAGATGCTGGATGACATGGAGAAAACGATTGACTATGCTGATGAAAATGACGCCCATCTCGTAGAAATCAGCTTACCGGGGTACTCTAAGTACTTTTCAGAAAGGGAACTTTTCGACCACGACTTCACGTGGGAAGCGATTGCCAGGAAGGTAAAGGATATAAGGTATAAATATCAGGTTCCCATAGTAATCAGGCCTGCTATGTATGAGGAGAGACTGTTTTGTAATCAAAAGAACCTGCCGGAAGTTATCGGAATAGTGAAAGGCTCTCCTGGGTCTGACAGTAGCTTGCAACCAGGCGATATATTGACGAAGATAGGCAGCAATGTGATCCACAATAGACCACAGGCACGAACCCTTCTCTCCATTTTACAGAAGAATGAGATTGAATCTGTGGCAATAGAGGTCTTGAGGAAGGGTCGTACATTGGATCTCTTACTCAATTTAAACAAGACTTCATACCCATATTCGAGGGATATCGACACCCATCTCGGGATAATATTTATGGGCACAGGTCTTCGGGGAGGTTACCTGGAGTCATTAGAATACCTTATCGAAAAGAAAGGTGCCAAAAACATCCTCTTCCTTACGTCAATCCTTATTAAGCCATTGCTGGAAAAGGTGATGCTGGAATCCCCTTTCTTTAGAGGAAGGGCAATTGATATAAAGGTTGCTGTTCCTCCAAACCGATTTTTGGGGGGTAATATCTGTATGGGGGATTTATTAGTAGTCCAGGATTATATTGACTATATAAAAGATTATATTAACTCAACGGATGTAAAACCAGATTTGGTCGTAATCCCATCTTCGCCCTTCAATCTAAGTGGGTGGGGAAGGGACCTGACAGGAAGGGTATATATGGATATAGAAAGAGAAACCGAGGTACCAGTGGAGATACTTGAATGTCAGACTATCTATGATTAAAACTAGGCACAAAGGCACAGAGCACCAAAGGCACAAAGAGTAATTCAGTTACCAGTTATCGGTTAATTATTAACTGTAAACTGTTAACCGTAAACCGTATTTCTGAGGAGGTATTTTTTATGGAAAAAGAGAGGAAGATAAAGGTATTAATAGCAAAGCCCGGGCTTGACGGGCATGATAGAGGCGCAAAGGTTCTCTCCTTCGGGCTGAGAGACCAGGGTATGGAAGTAATCTATACCGGAAGGAGACAGTCAGCCCAACAGATTGTAAACTCTGCGCTGCAAGAGGATGTGGATGTTGTGGGGCTTAGCATCCTCTCCGGAGCCCATCTGACATTCTTCCCCAAGGTTATGGATCTTTTGAGGGAAAATGATGCTGGGGATATGTTAGTTATAGGTGGTGGCATTATACCCGAGGAGCACATTCCCATACTCAAGGAGAAAGGTGTTGCGGAAATTTTTGGTCCGGGTACTTTGATAAAGAAGATTGCGGAATACATCAAAGAGAACGTGCGTAAGGGAGTGTGAGAGATTCTGGTTGAAATATTTCAGGTCTAGGAGGAGGCAAAGGTATCATGGACAATAAAGATAAATTGAGTGAGATAAAAGAGAAGAGGAAGGAATGGGAGGAGAAGGTGTTGTTGCCTGCTGCCAAGAGGTTTGGTATAGAGAAAATGCCGACAGAATTCTATACGCCTTTGGATATAGCGGATTTTGACTTTGAGCGGGATGTTGGTTTTCCAGGGCAATATCCATTTACCCCATCAGCTTATCCAGTAAGTCTTGTGCCCCGAATTGAAAAAGGCGCAAAACCGGGGGGGTTGAAAAGGGCAGGGACATATTCCG
>PFIF01000173.1:0-7963 GCA_002782605.1 Deltaproteobacteria bacterium CG_4_8_14_3_um_filter_43_13
TAAAGGTATTAAAGGGACATTGCACTAGTTTTATGTTCGGGTGTATCCATATATTCAGGTACAATGATGGACATTAAGCTTCCTCAATCAGTGACCATTGTAGAGGTAGGCCCGAGGGATGGCCTGCAAAACGAAGGCATAGAAGTCTCTACTGACCAAAAAGTAGAACTGGTAAACTGTCTGTCCCAAACTGGTCTAACCCGAATAGAGGTTACCTCCTTTACCCATCCATCATGGATTCCCCAATTAAAAGACGCTGAATCGGTGATGAATCAGGTTCATAGGGAAGAAGGTGTGTCTTATAGTGCGTTGGTCCCCAACAAAAGGGGCTATGAGCGGGCAATGGAATGCCAGGTAGATGAGTTGGTGCTCTTGGTGTCTGCCAGCGAGACCCACAATCTAAGAAACGTCAATCGTGCTATTTCTGAATCCTTAAAAGATATAGAGGAGATATCTCTTGATGTTCCCAAAGATAGGGTAAGGATGCGCGGGGTTATTGCCATGGCATTTGAATGTCCTTTTGATGGTAAAATCTCCATTGACCGAGTTATAGACATTGGCAAAGAGCTTAAGAGAATGGGAGCATACGAAATGGCCTTAGCCGATACCGCTGGGTTAGCCAACCCTGCACGGGTGTTTGAGGTTTTCTCAATAGTTACCCATGAATTGTCCGGAATCTCTCTGGCTGCCCATTTTCATAATACTTATGGTTTTGGCATGGCCAATGTTTTTGCTTCGTTACAGTGTGGTGTAAGTGTTTTCGACGGCTCCATAGGGGGATTGGGAGGATGTCCCTATATACCTGAAGCATCGGGGAACATAGCTACCGAGGACCTTGTATACATGATGGAAACAATGGGCATTGAAACAGGTATAGAGCTAGATAGCCTTTTGGAATGCAGTAAATTGACTGAGGGATTGGTGCAAAAACCGTTAACCAGTTATTTATCAAAACAAAAAAGGATAAAGTATTAGATGTAGGGAGGGGTATAATGTCAGATAGGTCAGAGATGGATAAAACAGCAATGGAAAATAGAGATCATTGGCTGAAGGAAGAGGAAGGGCTCTATGCCCACAGGCAGGAGGCATACAATGTTGGTGGACAAAAGCAGCTTGATAGATTGGCCAAACAGGGGAAAAAGCCTGTTAGACACTTAATTGACCGGTTGATTGATCCCGGCACAGAATTCTTTGAAGTAGGCATAGATGCCGGGTTCGAGATTGGGTACCCGGAACAGCCCCACATACCAGGGGGTGGTCTGGTTACGGGAGTGGGCAGTATTCATGGTAAAGACTGCATGATCTTCGGAAACGAGAGTAGGATGACAGCAGGGACATACTATCCTATAACCTTGAAGAAACATATGCGTGCCCAGAGGATCGCTGAAGAATGCGGTCTGACCTGTGTATATATCGCTGATTCGGGCGGTATCTTTTTGCCCATGCAAGAGGGGTGCTTTGCAGATGAAGGAATGTTTGGCTCCATGTTTTACAATATGTGCAATATGTCTGCTAAGGGGATCAAACAATATACCCTAAGTACCGGTGGCAACACCGCAGGAGGTGCCTATATAGTCTATCTTGCATGTGAGTCCATTATGATTGAAAAGATGGCATTTGCCTTTTTGGCAGGACCACCGATGGTCAAATCGGCCATAGGCGAAGATGTGAGCATGGAAGATTTAGGGGGAGCTTATGTTCATGCAAGACACTCGGGAGGTTGCGACCACTTTGTGAAAAGCCAGGAGGAAGGCATTGATAAGCTTAGAGAACTGATCAAATTTGACCCGCCCCGGAAGACACATATCGACCGCCGAGAGATTAAAGAGACTAAAGTTCCTGTGGAAAAACTCTATGAGATACTGCCAAGAGACACTTACAGGGCTATTAATGTAAGAGAAGTAATCAAGTGCATTGCAGATGACAGTTATTTTTCAGAATATAAAAAGGAGTATAAAACAGGCCGGGGTGATACAATCGTCTGTGGCAAAATGTGGCTGAAGGGCATTCCGGTGGGGGTTATAGCCTCCAATGGGGTAGGGGTAATCTTTATCGAAGCAGCCAGAAAGGCGGCAGAATGGATGATCCGCTGTGGAAACGATAAGACCCCCCTGCTCTTTATCCAGAACGCCCCTGGATACATGGTGGGCAAACAGGAAGAATGGGGAGGGATCGGCAAGTATGGGGCGGATATGGTTCGTACATGCAGTACTGTTCAGGTACCGAAGATCCAGTGGGTTATAGGGCCTGACCACGGAGCCGCCAATTATGGCATGTGTGGCAGGGCATATAAACCGAGGTTTTGCTTCCAGACAATGCGTGCCAGGACTTCTGTCATGTCCGGAAGGACAGCAGCCTTTATCCTCACCAGCCTTGAAAGAAAAAAGGCAGAAGCTGCAGGCAAGGAGATGGATGAAGAAGAGGTAGCAAGGTTTGATGCTATGATGAGGGAAAAGTACGAGCGCGAGGCTCATCCCTTCTTCACCGGGGCGCGTCTATTTCACGATGGTGTAATTGCCCTAAAAGAGTCCAGGGATGTTCTGGCAAGGGCTTTTGAACTGGCTCTACATAAGCCGATTCCAGATTCTGTCTTTGGGAATGTAAAGTTTTAGCTGCATCTACAGGAGATTTCTAAATTGGCTTGACATCCAGCAGGTTTTTTGTTGACTTTTTTAAGCTTCTGTGTATCATAAAAAGCTGGTTTATGCCGCAAGCGGCAACCTATGAGCAACGAACTTGAGTTCGTTGGAAAGCAATAAATAATCTTACTGGGAGATCGTCCAGCGGCAGGACTACGGACTCTGACTCCGTCAACCCAGGTTCGAATCCTGGTCTCCCAGCCATTAAAAATCTCCCACCCCTTCCTAAAGCTTCTCCTTCTTAGCGATCTTGGCCCACGAATCGCGCAACGTTACAGTGCGGTTAAACACCAGTGCTCCATCGGATGAATCAACCGAATCGAGGCAGAAATAGCCGAGTCTTTCGAACTGGTACCGACTCCCCGGTGCGGCATTTGCCAGGACTGGTTCAACCCGGCATGAAGTCAAAATCTCAAGCGAGTTTGGATTTAAATAAGTTTTAAAGTCAATGTTGCCCTTTTCTTCGTTTGGGTTTTCTTTCGTGAACAGATGATTGTAGAGGCGTACCCCAGCCGGGATAGAGTCGCATTCAGAAACCCAGTGCAGCGTTGCCTTAACCTTGCGTCCATCTCGAGACCAACCGCCACGTGTCTCAGGATCATAGGTACAGTGCAATTCGACCACTTCTCCGGATTGTTTATCCTTTACCACATCTACACACGTGATGTAATAAGCGTACCGCAGGCGCACTTCACGGCCAGGGGACAAACGGAAGAACTTTTTCGGCGGGTCCTCAAGAAAATCCTCTTGTTCTATATACAGCACGCGTGAGAACGGAATCTTCCGTGACCCCACACTTGGGTCATCCGGATGATAAGGACTATCCAACTCTTCCACCTGACCTTCTGGATAATTATCAATGACTACCCGGAGTGGACGCAACACTGCCATAACCCGTGGGACACTTCGATTCAGGTCTTCCCTAATACAGTGCTCGAGTAATGCCACATCAATCACACTATCCCTCTTTGCTACTCCGATGCGTTCACAGAAGTTTCGGATTGACTCTGGTGTGTATCCGCGTCTCCGCAGGCCCGATAGTGTAGGCATCCGTGGATCGTCCCATCCGCTGACATGTCCGTTTTCCACCAATTCCAGAAGCTTACGTTTACTCATCACAGTGTAGTTCAGATTGAGACGAGCAAATTCGATTTGCTGCGGATGGCAATCAACGTCCAATTGGTCAAGCACCCAGTCGTATAACGGACGATGATCCTCAAATTCCAGCGTACAAATAGAATGTGTAATCCCTTCAATGGAATCAGAAAGACAATGGGCATAGTCATACATGGGATAGATGCACCACTTATCGCCTGTTCGGTGATGTGGTGTCCGAAGAATACGGTAAAGAACCGGGTCACGCATATTTAAATTTGGGGATGACATATCTATTTTTGCTCTAAGTACCCGGGAGACTTCCTTGAATTCTCCTGCCCGCATGCGTTCAAACAGGTCAAGGCTCTCTTCTGCGGAACGATTACGGTAGGGACTGTCTTTGCCAGGCTCGGTCAAGGTGCCACGGTACTCTCTAATCTCCTCTGGACTCAAGTCGCAAACGTACGCCTTCCCCTTTTTGATTAACTGCACAGCATACTGGTATAGCTTCTCAAAATAGTCAGATGTGTAAAAGAGTCTGTCACCCCAGTCGAAACCAAGCCATTTGATATCCGATTTGATTGATCTAATGTATTCAGTGCTTTCTTTACTGGGGTTGGTATCATCGAATCGTAAATTGCAAAGACCATGGCTTTCAGCGGCAAGACCAAAATTAAGGCAGATTGACTTGGCATGTCCGATATGCAGATAGCCGTTTGGTTCCGGTGGGAATCGAGTATGGACCCGACCGCCATTCTTGTTTGCCTTCAAGTCCTCGGCTATGATATCGCGAATAAAGTCGACCATGCTTAAAACCCCATCTCACAAGCCACCCTCTCCCGACAGAAATCGGGAGATCCAAAAAGGGGCAGTGCCTGCCTGGCACGACGGTAATAAAGCCCCATGTCATGCTCTCTGGTAGTGCCAATGCCACCAAAGATTTGAACACCCATGCGGGTGCAGTGTCTGTATACCTCGCTCATTCGTGCCTTTGCCATGGCTGACTCCTTAGCACAGGGGAGTCCCTGTTCTATAAGCCAACCTGCATGATAGACCAGTCTCCTGGCATGGCCGATTTCTGCCCACATCTCAGCCAGGTAGTGCTGAATAATTCCAAAGCTGCCAATGGGCTTATCAAACTGTGTCCTCTCCCTGGCATAAGCCACACAGTTCTCTACCGTCCAATCGGCACCACCAATCATCTCAGCGCATTTTGCTGCGGCAGCCCTGTCAAGGGTTTTTTTTACTGCCGGCCATCCGGCATTTAATTCGCCGATCATATTCCCTTTTGGCACCGTCACTCTCTCAAATAGAATTTCATTTTGCTTATCATCCGCAATGGTAGGCAGAGGGGTGATCTTTATCCCCTGGCTCCTGGCATCCACCAGGAAGACGGTAATGCCTTCTTCTGGCGGCGACCAGAGATTCGTCCTGGCTGCGCAGAGAAAATAATCAGCCACCTGGGCGTCATGAACGAATAGCTTGGTGCCATTGATAATATATCCGTCTTTATCCTCTGCAGCCTTTGTGGAGACGCCGCTGGCATTATAGCTCGCACTGGGTTCGGTTAAAGCCAGGGTAAATACCTTTTCTCCGGATGCTATCTTTGACAACCATTCCCTCTTCTGCTCCCCACTGCCGGCATCCAAAAGAAGGAAGGTGCAGATAGCGGTTGAAAGAAACGGGGAGACGAGACAAGCCCGTCCCATCTCTTCCAGAAGGACAATCAAGTCCACGAAGCCGCAACTGCTGCCGCCATACTCCTCCGGGATAATTAACCCCATCCATCCCAACTCCGCCATTTTCTTCCAGATGTCGGGGCGAAATCCGATCGGATCCTCCTCCATTTCCCTCACCAATGTCTTGGGAAACTCCTTTGCCAAGAAGTCACGTGCCATTTTTCTCAATATTTCCTGCTCTTCTGTAAAAGCGAAGTCCATATTTCCCCCCTTCAATTTAGTCACGAGGCAGCTTGAGCCCCTGCCAGGCAATGATATTCTTTCTTATCTCTGTAGTCCCCCCTGCAATGGTAAAGCCAGAACTCCACTGGCAAAGATCTTGAAACTTACCGCAGAGGGGAGCCCAGTTGGATTCTCTTGTTACCGTACCGTAGAGCCCCATGATCTCTATCGCGGTGTTGGCAAGGCGCAGGTTAAGCTCGCTGGCGTAATAACCGCAGGCAGCGGCCTCGACTGCAATATCCTTGCCCTTGCTTTGAAGCCAGGCTATGTAATATGCAAACTTCAGGGCCGCTTCAAAATCAATGGCCAGTTCGACAAGCCTGTGGCGAACCAGGGCTTTTTTCGCCAGGATTTCACCACCTTCTTGTGTCTCCTTGCAATATTCGATTAAATCCTCTAAGTCTCGCTTTCCTCCGGCGGCAAAAGCTATATTGGCACGTGCAAAGTTTCTCCCCGCCATCATAACATACCACCCTTGATTTACCTTTCCCACTACATTTTCCCTGGGTACACGAAAATCATCTATGAACGTCTCGTTGTAGAAATGGCTTCCATTCATAAAGATTAAGGGACGAAACTCAATGCCAGGACCGATCTTGTTGATGAAGAAGGTCAGTCCCTTGTGCCTCGGCTCGTTAGGGTCTGTTCTTGCCAGGATAAAGATATGGTCGGCACGGTGGGCGCCGCTGGTCCATACCTTCTGCCCGTTTATGACATAATGAGCACCATCTGCCACTGCTGTGGTAGTAAGCGAGGCAAGGTCTGAACCGGCATTAGGCTCGCTCAAACCTTCAGCCCAATTTATTTCTGCTCTGGCTATCTTCGGTAGCCACTCTTTCTTCTGCTCCTCGGTTCCGTACACCATAATGCCCGCAGCCACTGTCATAAAGTGGAAAGGGATTGCGGGCACCCTATAGTATGCCATTACCTCGTTGAAGATGAGCTGCTCAACAGGCCCATGCCCCTTCCCACCATATTCTTCTGGCCAGGGCAAGCATAGCCATCCCTTCGCTGCTACCTTCTTTACTACGGATTGGTGATATGCCCACCCTTCATCTGTTTCCTCGGCTGCCAGGCCACCTATCCACCCTTCGGGGGCACTCTTCGCCTCCTCTTTACAAAACTCTGTAAACTCCTTCCTTAATGCTTCCTGCTCAGGTGTAAATCTGAAGTCCATTTTCACTCCCCCTTCCATGCACAAGTTCATTTATATCCGTATTTCACTCTTCTCTACTCTCTACTACCATCTTTACCTTGGCATCAATGAGTTGTTTGTGGTTAAGACGCAGCAGATTGGCAAGTTTGTGAACTAAGTAATCCTCATGTTTATCAAGCGTTCCATCGGTATAAACAATCTTCCAGATCATCTCAATAATATGGATTCTCTCCTCCGTTGAATAATTCTGATTGATAAGGTTTGTAAACTGCCACAGGTCTATGCTCTGTTTCAACTCCTTATTTGAAGATTCAAGAAGCTCGGCAGCATATTCATCAGACAATTGATAGTCTTTTTTCAAAATAGAGATAACATCTTCTCGCTCTGCGTCACTGAACTCACCGTCTATATTGGCCATCTCCAGGAGAATGGCACAGGTTGCCACCCTGATATCATGATAATTTTCTCTTTTTTGATTCCCAGTATCAACCTGTGTGCTTTTCCCGAAAAATTTTTTTACCAGATCAATCAAATTATTCACCCTTTAATTCAGGTTTGCAAACTCAGGACTATCATTTAACTACTCGGTTATCTATACCTTAATTATCAACTTAAATCCAGTTCTTTTTCATCTCAGACCATATTTTAACTATGTCCCCGACTATCTCCCCTGCAATTCAGACACTGGACTTCAGACGTTAGACACCAGACTCTCCAATTGTGTAGTCCCTGGCTATTTCCCCCTCTTCAGTCTTCAGTCTGAGGTCTATTGTCTATGGTCTACTGTCTGAATCACAGATTATCTCCCCTTTTTTCTTGCGATAAACTCAATTCCACAGTAATATTATCTGGATCACCTCCGAAAAAGTTGCGAGAATCTTAAGGATTCAAGGGTTCCAGGATTCAAGTAAAATGCTGAGAAATTATAAAGAATTAAAGGTTTGGCAAAAGTCCTATCAACTATGTCTGGAGATTTATAAGGCAACGAAAACATTTCCCAAGCGTAAATCCCTGATAAAATCATTAGAAAACAAACACTTGAACCCTTGAACCCTCGAATACTGGACCCCTTTCTCCCAACTAATGGAATGTCCCTTTAATACCTTTACTAT
>PFIF01000173.1:8071-10038 GCA_002782605.1 Deltaproteobacteria bacterium CG_4_8_14_3_um_filter_43_13
AAGAGAAGCTTTTCACTGGGCATGGATCATCCTGGCAACCTGCTTTGTCAATCTTTTTATCAATTATTCTGTCCGCCTCGGATACGGAGTTGTTCTTCCAGAGATGATTCGCACTCTGGGTTTCGATCGAACTGCCGGGGGATCTATCTATAATTCCTACCTCTTCTCCTATATCGCACTGACCCCCCTTACCGGTTATCTGACTGACAGACTTGGAGCACGTCGTGTAATTACAGTCTGCTGTCTCATCCTTGGCATTGGTGTCCTCCTGACGGGAACGGCAAAAACCCTCTGGACGGCCTGCCTCTTTTACGCCATAGCCGGCCTTGGTGCCACGGGAATGTGGACACCGGTAATTACCGTAGTTCAGCGATGGTTCTCTCCTAACCGCAGAGGGCTGGCTCTGGGAATACTCTCGACAGGGTACGGGCTTGGTTTCGCAACCATGGGGGCAGCCTTTCCATGGATAGTGCTCCACTTCAACTGGCGCTATGGCTGGTATTCTTTAGGTGCCGGGGCGCTGGTGATGGTGATAGTCAACGGTCTGTTACTTAGAAGTGACCCCGAAAGTGCTGGGTACTCACCCTGGGGACAGAGAGAAACATTCCAGGTCAACACCATAGACGTGTCGGTACAATCCAGGGGCGGTTCTCTTCCAGTTATTTTGAAGAACGGCAGGTTCTGGCTTATAGGGTTCTCCTATTTTTGCATATCTTACAGCCTTTACGGCATTACTACTTTTATGGTGGACTATGCCAAATATCAGATTGGACTGTCTCTGGAAAAGGCAAGTTTTCTGGCCACGGTGCACGGTATCTGTCAGGTGGCAGGAGTTTTAACGATCTTACCCCTGTCCGACTATATCGGTCGAAAAAGGACTATCATTATTTCCAACTCCTTTATCGCTGCCTTTATGGCGGGAATCCTCTTCACCGGAGATTCATGGGTAATGCTGTATGCCCTCGTGGGAGGGGTGGCAATTTTTTACGGAGCAACATTTCCCATCTATGGTGCCTGTGCTGGAGACTATTTCCCAAGGGAAATGATGGGTACCGTTATAGGGGCATGGACGCCCTTTTATGGCCTGGGTGCCATCCTGGTTCACTGGGTTACCGGTATACTTCGGGACAGAACGGGTACCTATGATTATGCCTTCATGATTAGTGCCGCTATGGCTGCTGTTGGCCTCCTTTTGATTTTACTGGTTAGAAAAAATGGCAGGGGGCAGAGAGAGGATTATGTGTGAGAAAATCCTTGACACCACCAGGATTTTAATCAATAATCGAGCCATACAAACCTCATCTGATTTATATCTTCTCCCCCTCAAGTAGAGATGTTCACCCTGTAAACTTAGAATCACATCCCACAGGATAAAGGGAAAGGTGGATGGTTATGGGGTAGTAACAGTCAGCAAGGATAGCCAAGACGGAATAGCAGTTTCCTTTCCATATGACCCTAAGCTTGTCGCAAAAGTCAAGACCATCGAAGGTCGAAAATGGCATAAGGAAGAGAAATACTGGAGCTTTCTTAATACTGATGAAACCTTAAAAAAGATTTTAAAAGCTTTTGAAGATGAAGAAATCCATTTAGACCCTGTCCTAAAGATTAATATTCCGACCCATGCCATTGCGAAACATCCCGAACAAAGTGAGGAAACTCCAAAGCAATCTCAAAATGAGCGTCTTGTTCAGACATTTTCAGCTCACGACTTTGACGACTTTCGGAGAGAGCTTGTCTCAAGAAAATACAGTTATAAAACCGTTAAGAGCTATGTTTATTACAACAAAGATTTCCTTACCTTTGCTAACAAGCAGCCGTCTAAAATCAACGATAATGACATAAAAGACTATCTACTTTATCTTGCAGAAGAAAGAGAATATAATGGACCCCAAAATTTGGACAGTGTGTTAAGTTACACTTGGGAGCAAAATTGAGGAGGACCAAGTGGAGAATTTAAGGAGAAAACA
>PFIF01000279.1 GCA_002782605.1 Deltaproteobacteria bacterium CG_4_8_14_3_um_filter_43_13
TGACTTTCAGATTTACAAACGATCAAAACACCTCTGTCTTCTTTTCCATAGCAGGAGGCAGAAAGACCATGAGCGCCTGCCTTATGCTTGCGGCTCAACTCTATGGACGGCATCAGGACCGCGTCTACCACGTGCTGGTGTCATCTGAATTTGAGAGCAATAGAGACTTTTACTACCCTCCCCAAAAATCAGTTCCTATTGAACTGAGAGACAAAGACGGCCAACCTTACATCAAGGAGACCAAGTATGCCATGATTAATCTCGTTCCCATCCCATTTGTTTCCATCAGGGATCAGATTTCCCAAGACCTGCTTCACGAGCCAAGAGACCCTGCAACTTTAATGCTCTCCCTGGTTAAGGAAAGACCTTACACACTTACGGTGGATATTACCAGTTCCAAACTCGTGTACAAGAACCTGGAAATAGACATGATGCCGGCAAGGCTTGCACTCTATGCCTTATTTGCGATGCAGAAAAAAGATTGTAAGAAGGAGCAGACAACTTGCAGGGATTGCACAGACTGTTTCCTAGATATCCAGCAGGTACTCAGCCAACAGGGACAAATCACCGAACTCTACACGAAGATTCCAAGAACCCGAGAGCCGTCTGAAATGAAGGGCTACGGTATAGTTTCTCTAGACCCAGAAAATTTCAATTCTTACAAAGCGAAGATTCGGAAGGATTTAGAAAGAGGGTTTGGGCTTTATGCCCTGCCTGAGCTGGCTATCGAATCTGTCGGCAAGAAGGGCGGGACAAGGTATGGACTTAAGATCGAGCGGGAGCGGATTCGGATTATACTATGAGTATGTGTATACACATTTAGTATCTTTAACTAGTGTCCATCCAGAAATACCCTAAATTCCCTCCCCCTTGATGGGGGAGGGGCAGGGTGGGGGTGAAAAAGATGTGTAATTTCGTTGAGCTGCAAACATATTCCCCCTCCCCCTAGCCCCCTCCCTCCAGGGGAGAGGGAGTTTATGGATAGACACTAACTATAAATATAAATAACAAAAAGTCTGCCGGAAAATTGGGAATAAACCGCAACGTTGCAGTTGTTGAATAGGGTATTTGATTGAGGTTATTATAAGCAACATGAAAACATTCTGGAATATTCCTTTTCCCATTCCTGGTAGTCTTGAGGAACTTCAACCGGATTTTCTTGTGTTTTTCTTCTTTTACGCTTCAGAAGAAGGGGAGTAGCATGCACTGGGGATTCAGAAAAAGAAAGCCTGTGTGAGTTCATAATCTTATTCGGAGGTTGATTATGGCCTTTTATATTTCAAGATTTAACGATATGGAAACAAAGGAGTTTGAAGTGGAAGTTGTGACACCCATGTTCCTTGGGGGGGCTGATCCCAAAAAAAAGCGGAATTGCGTGTTCCATCAATAAAGGGTGCTTTACGCTTCTGGTGGCGGGCGATAAATGCATATTTACCATTGGATAAGCTGAAAGAACAAGAAGCAGAAACTTTTGGTGATGCTGGTGATAACTATGGAAAAAGTAAAGTTCAAATGAAAATCACAAAGAGTTTGATTTACAATGGAAGAAGTAAAGAAAATCCCGTTCCTCATAAAAACGCGACTTTTGCATTTCCATGCTTCAACGCAGGGGAAAAATTCTCTTTAAAAATTTACGGTACTAAGAAAATATTCGATCTTTTTATATTAATGTCAATTTTAGGTGGGATAGGAAAAAGAAGCAGAAGGGGATTTGGAAGCTTTAAAATAAATAAAATTGATGGGGTAGATTTTAATCTTAGTATTTCAACACAAGAAATATTAAACCTTATTAACGGTATCGCAGAGAATAATAAATTCAAAATTGATAATGGCAATATTATTAGAAAAGATACTATAAATGCCAATTATGCATTTGTTAAAAGTATTGAGATAGGAACAGCTTCATTAAAAAGTTATAAAGAGGCTTTAAGAACAATTGGACAATCTTCGCATGATAATAATTCTAACTATACGGGGTATGCTATTGGTAAGGAACGTTTTTCATCTCCTGTGTATGTTTCAGTTATAATAATGGGAAATGATTACTGGCCGATTATAACGACTTTGAATACGGCATTTAAAAAACAAAACCACAATCATGGCGTTGATAGAAGTACCCAATTTAAAAAAGACATATTATCAGGAGGTTCACGATGACATTTATAAAGCCTGATACAGCTTACTGGGATCGGAAATTCATTGCATACATGCACGACCCTCTTGATAAAATTCTTCAGATTCGGGGTCATGAAGAGCGAGCTGCGCTGATGCTTGGGAAATATGGTCTTCAAAAGCCGAATGAAGAGTTCTGGAAAAAGGCGGATGGCATTTCTGCAGGGTTTGAGCGGGGGCAGGTGCCTTCACACAGCACTGATCCCAATAAAAATGGAGCGGTGGATTTTCTGAAAAACCCGGTTATCACTCATCCGACATCGGAAAAAGCGCATCTGAGGATTTCAATGCCTGGTGCGGATGATAAAACAGTTGATGATATCAACGAAAAGCTAATTGAATTTATTGAAAAAGAGATTGGCATGAAAGCCGGTGGGGGAGGGTACTCGGATCAATTCAAAGACGAGGATGATCGGTTTGCCGTTGCGCGCTTTCTTTATACCCATTTGGCGTTACGTTTTAAACTGGCTGAAAATAACATAGGTGGGCTTGGCGCTTTCTGGCATCGAATTCCTGCGGATACGCGGTTTCCGGATCATTCGATATGGCAGCACAACGCTTTATGTTCAGCCTTATCCTCGTGCATTGAGCTTGCGGGAAATGACACTGAAATCGGAATGATGGTTTTCAGCATCACACCGGTTCGGTCTTTTATCTCGAAAGCAAGAAAATTGCGCGACTACTGGACAGGTTCTGTGCTCCTGTCATGGCTTTCATTTGAAGGCATGCGATGGGTTATCGAAAATATAGGGCCGGATCATATACTTTATCCTTCCCTGATAGACCAGCCTCTGGTCAATGAATACATGAAAAAGAACTGGAAGGTGTCTCAGGACAGTTTTTTGAACCCTCCAAAGGATATCGCCTCTTTTCCGAACAAATTTCTTTTTCTAATTCCAATGAATCAGGCGGAAGCCATTGCAGAAGAAGTAAAAAAACATATCCATGCGGCACGGAAAGACCTGTATGAAAAGGTAAGCAAAGCCTGTACAATCATGATGGGGTCTTTTTTGTCTTATGAGGGAAAGGCATATATCAAAGAAATCTTTGACAGGCAGAACAGCGGGTTCTGGGATTTACAATGGGCCGCCGCTTATCTGGCAGCGGACACCGACAAGTCTGAAATTGAAAAGCTTCTTCCAAAAAGCATTTACGAGAACCCGTTCGAGCTACTCGAACGTTTCAACAAAATCATCGAGGATAAACTTCATTATGAAAAATCCGGACGGGGCGTTTTATATTCTGTAAGCCATTCTCTCGCCCAGTCCGCCCTCGCTGCTTCCAAAAACAAAAAAAATATCACAAGGCTGCCGGAAACCGGTGAAAAATGCCACCTGTGTGGCGAATTTGAGGTTCTACATTCTAAAAAATACAGCAGCGATATTTCGGCCAGCGAATATAAAGAAAATACAAAGACCTTTTGGGGTAATTTGAAAGTCGCATGGGATGGCGATGAAAAAAGCAAGCTTGGCTATAATTTAAATAAAAATGAAAAGTTATGTTCAATATGCCTGACAAAGCGTATGGCATATGAAGCGATGGAAGACGATAAAAATCATATCCTTCACAGCGTTTTCAAGGGCAAAAAAGGCTTTCCTTCGACAACTGAAATTGCCCTCACGAGTTATTTTGAAAGAGAAAATGTTCCGGAAGAAGAGAGAAAGAAAAAAGCCCAAAAAATTCATGAAAAAGCAGATGAAAAAACCGATAACCATGGCCGTTATTTCGCCATCCTCCTTATGGATGGGGACAAAATGGGAGATCTGGTCAATGGTGTTACTTTAGCGTCAACATGGGAATCGGTTATGCACCCGGATATTGTTGGATGCCTGAAAAAGCCTGAATTTGAAAAAAAATACCGTGACAACTGGAAAGACGTATTCAATAAAAAAAGACTCATCACCCCTGCCATTCATGCCGCTATTTCTGAATCCCTGGGCGATTTTTCTTTATACGGAGTTGACCGTATCATCAAAAGGCATAATGGAACCCTGATTTATGCGGGTGGAGATGATGTGTGTGCGGTATTGCCGGTCGAAACATCTTTTAAGGCAGCACAGGAAATACAGCAATATTACACATCCACCTATAAACTGATACAAAACGATAAGAATAAATATCCCGATGATGTCAGAGAATCCTTTACACCCGCTCCCGGTAAACTCTCCATCAATCTGGGTAAGGGGGATGGAATCTCCATTTCTGCGGGCATTTTCATATGTCATCATAAGGAAAGCTTGACTCAGATGATTGCAGAAGCTCAGTATCTCCTGAAAGAGAAAGCAAAAAAAGAGGCGGGCAGAAATGCCTGCGCCATTGAGCTTCGCAAGCGATCCGGCGGTTCCCGCTATTTTGTCAGGAGATGGAACGACGAACATACGTGGAAATCTTTTTCCGAAATAGGGGAAGCCATAAAAAGCAAAAACAAGGCTCAGGTCTCCTCATCGGTTGTGTACAGGCTGGAACAATTGAGAGACGGCATAGAAGCAATCCTTAAACAAGATAACTGGAAAAAGATGCTTGAATCTCTGATCTTCAAACAACTGGAACGATCATCCGTCGGCGATGAAAATAAACAAGATTTTGCAGAAAAAATGATTGATCTTGTTGTAGTTAAAGACAGCGAGGGCAAGCCCGAAAAATATGAACCAAAGGGTCTTATTGTCGCGGCATTCATGGCCAAAGGAGGTGAACACGATGGAATGGTATAAATTTATACCTGTGGACACGCTTTTTTTCAGAGGGGCCGAACCCATGAACCTTGGGGAAAATCATACGGTGTCCCATGTTTTTCCGCCGCCTGCCCATACCCTTTCAGGCGCTTTGCGAACAGCGGTTTTGATACAGAACGGGGTTTCATTCGAAGCCTATGGAAATGGAAAAGCGTCTGCTGAAATTGTCGCGGCTATTGGCGAAGCCGGGCAACCAGCCCCTTTTAGTCTTATGGGGCCGCTTTTCATGTTGAAGGGTGATGTGTATGCTCCGGCACCTTATTCGTGGTTCATAGAAAAAGATAGTGATAAAAAAAGAGAAAACGGAAAATTGAAGATTATCAAAGGCAGTTCGGTAAAAAGCCGCCTGCTGAAATACGAAGCGTCTCAGCTTATCTGGGCCAAAGGTGAAAAAGGCGATATGGTTTCCCTTGGCGGGATGTGGATAAAAAAACAAGAGATTCATTCAGTCGAAACAATGCTTGAAGTTAAAACAAGTAGCGATTTTTTTGAAAATGAACCCAGAACGGGTATTGCCCTTGAAAAAAACAGAAGAGTCAGGGAAGGGCATTTCTATTCATTCAACCACGCCAGGCTGAAAAAAGATGTCTGCCTTTTCTTCGGCACTGACGTTAAATTGCCGCTTGATGATAAGGGGGTATTGAAAATTGGAGCGGAACAGCGCTTCGGCCGGTATGAAAAGCTAAACGATAAAAAAGCCGATATGCGCTTTTCTGATGAGGGGAATATTTATTTATCTCTTTCCAACACAGAAGGGACTGAAGAAGCGAACGATTCGGTAGTCGCAACAGGCAGGATTCTCTATTTCGGCGGGTGGGATCTTAAAATCGGCTTTCATAAGCCGATGAAAGGTTTTTTCCCTGCCGGAACCGTTTTTAATAAAAAGATCAATAACAACTGTATCGCTATAAAGGGGGTAGAAACATGCTGACAAAAGAACTTTTTTCAATCTGTACATTTTATGCCATTTCACCGATTCATGCGGGAAGTGGCGCAGCCACTTCCACGGTTGACCTTCCGATTCAGCGGGAGCGACATACAAACTGGCCACATATTCAGGCTTCGGGCGTAAAGGGGGCCATGAGGGATCATTATCGGAAATTTGTTAAGGGTGAAGATAAGTATCTGACCAATCTCATATTTGGTATTGATGAAAACAATGATGGAGATGTTATCAATAAGGACGGAGAAATCATAAAAGATAAAGACAACGAAAAGTTAAAAAGTTTAGCGGGAGCCATTTCCATTTCCGATGCCAAGCTCCTTGCCTTTCCCATGCGCAGCAATATTGCGCCGTTTATCTGGGTCACCTGCTCTTCGATTCTAAAAAGATTAAAGAATGACCTGGAATTTGCGGGATTTAATCCTCTAGAAAATGTGCCTCCTCTAAATAATGAAGAAGCAGTTGTTATAAACGGAAACGGTCAGCTTTCAGGGGATATCAGGGATATCATTCTTGAAGATGCGGTTGTAACTATCAAATCGGCAAATAGCGTTCCCAAACTTCCTTCTGGCTTTCCAAAAACTGAGAGGCTTCTCCTTATCTCCGATGAAATGTTTGACTACTGCGTTTCATCCTGTACGGAAATACAGACTCAAATAAAGATTGATTCGTCCACTGGCACGGCGCAAGACGGCGCTTTGCGGTATCAGGAACTTCTCCCTTCAGACACCCTGATGTATTCTATTGTATATTACAGTAAGTCAGCCGAATTGAACGAACTTCAGGCCACAACTATTCAAGGTCATATTGAGGACGTTATCAAGGATTTCATTCAAATCGGCGGCGATGAAACTCTTGGCCGGGGTATCTGTAAAATCACATGGCCGAAAAGCGGAAAGGGTATGGGAGGTGCTAAATGAGAACATTGGGACAAAAGAGAGCGGAGTTTGCCTTAAATAAAGTGGTCGATATCCCGCAGGACAAAAAGGACAAATTTAAACCGTTTTCCGCAGGCGCGCCTTCAATGATCCTGCAAAACGGTTTTGGTCAGGCCCTCGCTTTCTGGATTGCAAAGAGTAAGAATGAATATAGTGAACACATGACAATGTTTAATATTGTCAAAGAATGGCTATGCCAGAACAATCTGACGACCGGGCAGAATACTACAGAGTTCATCAGAAATATTTCACAATTGGACCAATCGCAATACCTCACCGCCCAGAAAGAGACCCTTGCACTGCTCGAATGGGTCAAACGATATGCAAACGCTGGATTATAGGAGGGCAGTTCAATGGCTTATCCGTTTTATGAAAGATTACAAAATTTATCCCAGAATATGGCAGGCGGAAATTTCGGCCTCTGGTACAACAAATTTATACCCATATCGAACTTCGATTCGTGTAAAGCCTCTAATGAAAGGGGGGACAAAGATAATGCGGTTGAGTATTATCATAATAGATATAAACAATTTCAGAAAGATACAATAAACAAACTTCTTGAAAAAAAACATAGGGATCTTTCAGGCTGTTGCAACACTTTATCATCCAAATATGAAACCATTATTTTCGAGGCCAAACTGAAAACCCCGCTCATTACCGGAATAGGTGAATCCCATCCCCATGAAGTCAGCATGGTGTTTGATCATAACATGGGCATTCCCTACATTCCGGCTTCTGGTATCAAAGGGATTGTGAGATTTGCCCATACATTAGGTTTAATTAATAAAATCCCTGATGGAAAACTCGTTGAACGTGGTAAAGACGGCAATCCCTGTCCACCTCATTTCAATGATGAAGAAGATTGGACAGGTGTTCCCCAGCTTTTCGGCACCCAGGGCCAAAGAGGCTCCGTTATTTTTCTTGATGCTTACCCTGAAAAAGTGCCCGATCTTCATGTGGATATCATGAATCCTCATTATGGTGATTATTACAGCGATGATAATTATACAATACCCCCTGCGGATTATCTCAACCCTGTTCCCATCAAATTTCTTACTGTGGCAAAAGATACGGTTTTTATTTTCCGGGCATTGGTTGATAAGGATTCAGCGGGGCTTATTGACAAAGTAAAAACCGCATTTAAAAAGGCATTAACGGAAGAAGGCGTGGGTGCAAAAACAGCGGTTGGATATGGAATTTTTGATATTGAAGGTCAGAAAATACCGGAAAAGGATTCCTCAATGCTAAATCATTCTTTGAATGTGGCAAAAAAATCCCCTGAACCTGAAACCTGGGAAAAGGTCATGCTGGTATATGTCCCTGGTACAGGAACTGTCACGACCCGGTGGGAAGGCAAAAATGCCAGTACTAAGGATAAATCCATCATTTCCGCACCAATGATGGAACGATTGAAGAAAAAGAAAAAGGCTGCCGCGAAAGAGGTTAAAGCCGAACTGATCGGCGGGAAGGAATATCGGATCATTGAAATCTCTGAGTAAACGAAGCGGAATATCAGGAGAGTTTATTGCTAAAGCAATGATAATATGAGTAGTATCAAATATAAATTGACTTTCAAAATAATCGTACTAAAATATAAATTGAGCCTGTTCAATAATTCAGTTTTAGGATAGGTTTTTCTTCTCTTATTGTTCAACACGGATGTTCAATATT
>PFIF01000253.1 GCA_002782605.1 Deltaproteobacteria bacterium CG_4_8_14_3_um_filter_43_13
AATGGTAGCTTTTTAAGCTGAAATGTCCTTTTTAAACTTGTATGTGCTTGAAAAATTTGTTTATTTTTTCAAATGTGACAATGTCAAGTTATAATAAATGGTGAAAGAAAGTTATCATTGCGTGGACCAACAGCGATATGGCAATCCCTTCAAATTGCTTGTTCTGCTCTCAATGACAACCTGTGGAAAGTCAACTTATTTGGTAACTACTCAGGCACAAAGTGGCAAAGGCACATAGGCACAAAGCAGAGCAGGGTCGTTTCGTTGTTTTTTCCTAACTTTGTGCCTTTGCTGCTCTGTGCCTTTGCGCCTACCTGAGTAGTCAACTTATTTGCACATTGCTATTAAACGATCTCAAAGCCTTACCCAATTCCGCTATATCATTCAAGTATTCACTCTTCAAGTCTTCAAAGGTCTCTGAATTCCATCCAGACTCCACAAGTTCAATAGACTTTAAGAAAAAATCCAGATTTATTGAAGAAAATTCTTTTTTCAACTCTGTATATTCTCTTACAAGATTACTGTCAAGATACTTTCGGTTATAGTGGCTAGTCCATATATCTATATCTAAAAGAAGCCTATCCAAATCCGCCATTCTTCTTCGAATCGGTGATAAACTCCTTGCAAGGTTTTCTATGCCAGGTTCTGCATATCTGTACAAAAACCCCCGTTTATATTCGTTCTTGGAGATTATCATGCCTTCTTCTTCCAGCTTCTTAAATATTCCTACACCAGGATAAAGCTCCATTCGGTTTGAGAAGTGCTGAAAAAAACACGCATGGTTTATCCTCTCCAGGAATTCGGCATTTATGCGCAGGTCATCAAGGGTAGCGTATGGATGAAACATAATAAATCCGAGATGGAGAACAATATTGTGTTCTGCAAGGATTCTGGCTATGCGATAATGCTGCTCTAGAACAGTCTTTTTGTTAAAGAACTTCAATGTTTCAGGTGAAGCGCTTTCTATCCCGACAATGATCCGTTCTAGACCAGCTTCTTTCAAAAGGGGGAGTAACGATTCACACCCGATTAGAGATTCTGCTGTACAGAGGATTCTAAACTTAAGTCCCAAACCCCTGGAGATCATACCGTCTGCTATTTGTTTTATCCGTTTTCTCCCAGCTTCACCAGGTCCAATAAAATTATCCTCAGCAAAGAGAACTGTCTTAACGTCGAGTTCCCCTTGAAGATATGTCAACTCCTCCAGTACATTCTCTGCTGATCGTGCCCGCCAGAGATGTCCTTCCTGCAGTCTTTCAAATGGTGGAATACTGCAGAAACTGCACTCTGCTACACATCCTCTACTGCTCATAACTCTTGCAGTAGGAGATTCCCCTTTTTGGAGTTGCCATTTAAGGGCGTCACGGGCAGGAAATGGGATTAAATCCAAATCCGTAATCTTTTTACGAGGTGGGTTCTTACAAATAGTGCCGTTATTACCTTTGAAATACACACCTGGAGTACCCTGTAGTGATAACCCCAACCGCAATCTATCAGCCAGGTCCAGGATGGTAAGTTCGCCCTCACCCCTTACTACTGAATCGAAACTCGATTCCTTAATCAAAAGCTGCTCGGCCAGGAACGTAGCGTGGTGTCCCCCCAAACATATATGGATCCTGCTATCAGCTTCTTTTAAACGGTTGCTTATGTGAATAGCATCTTCCATAGTTGCAACAGTAGGAGAAAATCCCACTATGGATGGAGAAAAATCCAAAACTTCCCTAACGGCTTCCTGGTTATATAGATTTCTCGTTGCTGCATCGATGATTAATATATCATATCCATGCTTACGCAGCACTGATGTTAAATAGCCAATCCCTATGTGTTCCAGAGTAAAGCTTGATCCGGCAAATTGACAGGGTATGCGAGTCTTCAAATTGACAAATACTATTCGAAAATCTTTACCTTCTTTACTCATCTATTACTGGTCTTCAACCTATTAATTACTTCCTCCTGAAAAACTCCCTTTTTCATTACCTGGAGCAGATTTTTTGATCCACCGTAGGCGGATTTATTCTAAAGGAAATTTTTCATTTTCAGGGTGGACTTTAATTAGTTCTATGGGTTTTCTGATTCTTGCCCATATCAGGAAATTATGTGTTAAGTTAACATACTTCACCGCTAACTGCAAGAACTAAATACCTGAAACTTCGAGATTTAACCGTACTCTCCTTCTTCCGTCCTGGTAATGCCTTTCGATTACAAACAGGACTGAGGCAATTGGGTTTGCAACCTCTTTCAAGTTCAACATTAACCTCTATAGATTCTTTAGAATAAGAAATTTGCTTGAGTTTACACCATATATAACCTAAAATACCTTTGGGGATTGTTGCTGACATACGATTACTCCTTTCTTGTGAATAGGTTGTTTAGATAACTCCCTATTCTTTCAAAAGAAATGTATATTTTGCAATCCCTATTTCCCCATTAATTCAACTGTATCTTTTGGGAGAAGAACTAAGTTTATCGTTTGAGTTTATAATATTGACAACCTCGTAAAAAGTTGCGAGAATCTTAAGGATTCAAGGATTCAAGGGGTCAAGGATTCGAGTGGTTAAGTCATGAAGTCAGATAAGGGGGCTTCCTTTTTAAATATCATCCTGGATAGTATAGCTGATGGGGTCTTCACCATCAATGCTCGAGACCAGATTACCTCCTTTAATCGAGCGGCAGAGGATATCACAGGATTTACCAGAAATGAAGCTATCGGGCAGTATTGTTTCAATATCTTCAGGACCAATATCTGCCAGACTCACTGTGCCCTCAAACAGACCTTAAGGACAGGCAAGGCTATCACCAACTTACCCGTCAATATCCTGAACAAAGAGGGAAAAGAAGTGCCGGTCAGTATCAGTACGGCTGTCCTCAAAGATGAGAAAGGAGAGGTCTTTGGCGCAGTAGAAACCTTTAGAGACATCTCGGTAGAAGAAGAATTAAAGAAGGAGATATCCAAACAGTATTCCCTTGAGGACATTATCAGCAAAAATCATCAAGTTCAGGAGATATTTCATATCCTTCCAGACATTGCCGAAAGTGATTCAACAGTCCTGATCCAGGGACCAAGCGGCTCTGGTAAAGAGCTTTTTGCCAGGGCTATCCACAACCTGAGCCACCGAAAAAACAACCCTTATATCAAGGTAAACTGTGGAGCCCTCCCTGATACCCTCTTAGAATCTGAACTCTTTGGTTATATTAAAGGGGCATTTACCGACGCCAGGAGAGATAAACCAGGCCGATTTGCCCTGGCAGAAGGGGGCACCATCTTTCTGGACGAGATAGGGGATATGTCTCCTGCTCTTCAGATAAAACTCCTTCGGGTCTTACAGGAAAAGGAATATGAACCCCTGGGAGGAATAACTCCAGTTAAGGCTGATGCGAGAACAATAACCGCCACTAATAAAATCCTCTCTGATCTGGTTAAAACCGGAAGCTTCAGGGAGGACCTCTTTTATCGGCTTAATGTGGTAAAGATCGAACTTCCTCCTCTGTCCAAACGGAGGGAAGATATTCCCCTTCTTATAGAGAATTTCATTCACAAGTTCAATTTAAGGAAGGGGAAGAACATCGTTGGAGTTTCTGATGCTGTGATGGAGTTTCTGATGGGGTATGACTTCCCCGGTAACATAAGGGAATTGGAAAATGTCATTGAATATGCCTTTGTTCTGTGTAAGGACAGGATAATCGAGATAAAACACCTGCCCCCAGAGCTTACCAGTGGTCTCAGGGAGAGAGAAATTCCCCAAAAACCAGCCATGAATCATCCCTTAAAGAATGCTGAGGCAGAGTTAATCCAGAGAACCCTGGAAAAACACCATGGGAATAGAGTAGCAACAGCGAAGGAATTAAAGATTAACCGATCCACTCTCTGGAGAAAGATGAAGAAGTACGGCATTTAAACACGAATTGCAGTTGCATTTATGCAACTGTTGCATGCAATACAATGCACAATTGCATCTAAATACCCTCCTTTCCCTTCCTGACCTGTAACCCCCAATTCTCGCAACTTGTTTTAACTACTATCTTTTCTACGCATTCCACCAAAAACTTTATTCTTGGCACGTCCTTTGCTGTTTTTCATCTACGGAGGTGGAAGGTGAAGGTTGCCATTCCTCTTTTCGACAATTGGATATCTCCCCGTTTCGGTTTCTCCCCGGAGATGTTGATAGTAACTATAGAAGATGGAAAGGTTATATCCCAAAAGACGATATCCATGGCCGGGCTGGCACTTCCTCAATGGTTTGACCAGTTTGCTTCCCTGGAGATTGATACTCTTATCTGTGGAGGAATAGACGGGTTCTGCCATCACCAGCTTAAGAGTCTGGGGATATCGGTTATTCCTGAGATCGCTGGTGAGGCCAGCGAGGCACTAACCCTGTTTCTAAATGGGAAATTAGAGCCTGGTCTCAGGATGTGTAGGGGGAGAGGAAGAGGGCTTAGAGGAGGAAAGGGTGAATTCTTTGGGCCACCATGGGCAATGAATGATAAAAAAAAATGAAAGGAGACATTATGGATAAGGAAGCATGCGACAAGAACTCCACTTGTGAAACCTGCAGTCAAGATGGCACCTGCTCGCAAGAGGAGAAGGATGCCCATTCCGAGGCATTACTCAGGGAAACGATTGGAAGGATAAAGTGCAAATTTATGGTAATGAGCGGAAAGGGAGGGGTAGGCAAGAGTACAGTAGCTGCTAACCTGGCAGTAACACTGGCCGGAAATGGGCATCAGGTTGGCTTGCTCGATGCAGATATACACGGCCCTAATATACCAAAGATGTTGGGACTGGACCTGAAAAAACTCGATGGATCGCCTGACGGGATAGAACCGGTTTCTTTCTCTCCCAATCTCAAGGTAGTCAGTATGGCCTTTCTCCTGACTGATCCTGATACTCCTATTGTCTGGCGGGGACCGCTAAAGCACGGGGCATTCAAACAGTTCTTAAGCGAGGTCTCGTGGGGTGATCTCGATTACCTGATCGTCGACCTCCCGCCCGGAACAGGTGATGAACCTTTGAGCATCGCTCAGTTGATCAATGATGTGGATGGTTCAGTTATCGTGACCACTCCTCAGGACGTAGCCCTCCTTGATTCCAGGAAAGCGGTGACTTTCAGCCGGATGCTGAAAATCCCCGTAGTGGGAATTGTAGAGAATATGAGCGGGTTCTCTTGCCCTCACTGTGGTGGATCCATCGACCTTTTTAAGACAGGAGGGGGAGAGAAGGCCGCTTCGCAACTCAGGGTTCCATTTTTAGGAAGGGTCGTCTTCGATCCGGATATCGTTCAAAAATCTGACAGGGGGATACCCTTTGTGGAGAACGTTCCCGACTCGAAGGCGGCCAAAGCCTTTCGCGAGATTGGGAAGAAATGTGAGGAATTTGGTAATAGTTCCGGATCGAAATCAGCAACAGTAAAGGGGGTAACTACAGGTATGTCTGAGGTGAAGCAGATGTTGAGGGGAAAGAGACATTAAAGGGATACTTTTTTGCAGAGGGACATAGTTTTTTAGAAATTTCATTAACAAGAAGGAGGTGGATAATATGAAAATAGCCGTTGCTAGCGATGGTAACATAGTTTCCCAGCATTTCGGCCATTGCAGAGCTTATACCATTGCTGAAGTGGAAGATGGAAAGGTGATAACCAAAACCTTAATTGACAATCCGGGCCATGAACCTGGCTTTTTGCCGGTATTTTTGGCAGAGAAAGGGGTAAATTGCATCATTGCCGGTGGTATGGGTGGAAGGGCACAGGGGTTGTTTGCCGAAAAAGGGATTATTGTTATCACAGGGGCCTCTGGTTTAATAGATCGGGTGTTGGAAGACTTTATTAATGACCGATTAGAGACCGGGGCAAATGTCTGTGATCACTGAAAGGAGGTGAGAGATATGCCAGGATTTGATGGAACAGGACCAAGAGGGCTGGGCCCGATGACCGGGGGTGGAAGAGGATTCTGCAATCCGTCCTTCAGAGGAATGGGGGCTCCCTATATGGGATATCCCTACGGAACTCCATACGGATGGGGAAGAAGAGGGATGGGCAGAGGCTTTGGAATGGGAAGAGGCAGAAGATTTTGGGGGCAGATGCCTTTCCCTCCTGGGGCAGGGATGTCTCCCTTTAGACATCCTATGACCCCAGAGGAGGAGGTACAGTTTTTCAGAGATCATGCCCAGATGTTAAAGGAGGAATTAAATCAGATCAATACCCGGATAAGCGAATTGGAGAAAGCAAGCTGAGAGTAAAAAGCTCGTTTTCCAGTTTTTCAACAGATTGTTTATGCCTGATCCAATAGGCTTATCCGATTGAAAGGGGGTGAATTAGATGAAAATCTGTATTACTGCTACCGGCCAGGGTTTGGATGCCGAGATTGATCCACGTTTTGGCCGTTGCCAGTACTTTACTATCATTGATCCTGATACCATGCAATTTGAATCAATAGAGAACAGTAGCATCGGTGCTTCTGGCGGGGCTGGTATTCAGGCTGCCCAGTTTGTGGCCAATAAAGGAGTAGAGGTTGTCCTTACGGGAAATGCGGGCCCAAATGCGTACAACACATTACAGGCTGCCGGCATAAGTGTAATTACCGGCGTCTCCGGTAAAGTCAGACAGGCGGTGGATGGCTATAAAAACGGAAAGTTGCAGCCCCCCGCTTCAGGACCTACAGTAGGTTCTCATTTCGGCACGGGTGGAGGGACAGCTTCAGGTCAAGGCTTAAGACCTGGCATGGGGGTGGGAAGAGATACAGGGACGGAACAGGCTCAGACCTCAAACGATGATGAGCTTAATGCCTTGAAGGAAAAGTCTCAGACACTCAGGTCTGAGTTGCACAACATCATGGATAGGATAGATAAACTGGAGGGAATTAAGAATCCTGTTACCGAAAAACAAACCGTAGGGATCTCAGATGTAAAAGAAGCCCTGAAAGATAGAGCAGACAGAACTGATCCCGGATCTACTGAAGACACGTATTTTAATTCAACACCGATTCTATTTTCTAGATCCCAGCGATAAGTCAATAAATTCAACTGAATATTTGGAAGAGGAGGGATAAAAAATGCCAAGAGGAGATGGAACATGGCCTCCTGGAGGAGGCGGCACGGGCACGGGGAGGGGCAACAAGGGTGGAAGAGGTAAGGGCGCAGGGAGGATGGGCGGCACGAGGCCAGGAGCCGGTCCCGGCGGAGATTGCATTTGCTCCAATTGCGGTACTACAGTCCCCCATCAGGTAGGGACTCCATGTAACCAGATAATCTGTCCAAAATGCGGTACAAGCATGGTGAGGAAGTAAGAAAGTTGAATTAGGGCAAGAGAGTGCAAAATTCAGAGGACCGATGCATTCCCAGGGACATTCCCTACCACCTTGGGAACCTCCTTCCTCTCTTGCCCTAAATAAGATACAAATAAGTAATAATCAATTATCTTTGATAGAGGTTATTCTATATGATAATTTCCATTGCCAGCGGAAAAGGGGGAACCGGAAAGACAACCATAGCTATTAATCTTGCCCTTTCATTGAAAGATGTCCAGTACATGGATTGTGACGTGGAAGAACCCAATGGCCACCTCTTCTTGAAGCCCCTGATAGAAGAAAGAATCTCCGTGGGTATTCCGGTCCCTCAGGTGGACGAATCCAGATGCACATATTGCGGCAAGTGTGCCGAGATTTGTGAGTTCAATGCCATTGTGGTAATAAAGAAAAAAGTTCTTCTTTTTCCCGAACTCTGCCATGGATGTGGGGGGTGTTCGTATCTTTGTCCGGAGGATGCCATAGAAGAGGTGGAGAGGGAGATCGGTGTAATCGAAAGGGGAAAGGCCGGGCACATTGAGTTTGTCCACGGTCTTTTGCATGTGGGAGAACCAATGGCGCCCCCTCTGATCCGCAGGGAAAAGAAGTTGATAAATGGCCGGAAGACCGTCATTATTGATT
>PFIF01000199.1 GCA_002782605.1 Deltaproteobacteria bacterium CG_4_8_14_3_um_filter_43_13
ATAAACAAAAAAGTGGAAGCCAAAATGACTCCCAAAAGAGTAGCAGAACTTTTTGCCAGAGGTGAAGGATGATGAACTTTGAGGAGATGAGGCGTCGAGCAAAAAAAGAATGGGAAGCCTTAATGCAAATGGAAAAACCATTGATTCTCGTAGGTACTGCTACATGTGGCCGTTCTGCCGGTGCATTAAAGGTGTGGGAAACGCTTCAGAAAGAATTAGAAAACTGTGGGGTTGAGTGCAATATCATTGAAGTAGGCTGTATTGGGTTGTGTTATCTCGAACCGCTTATTACTATCATTAAGCCATCTCGCCCGGGTATTTGTTATGGCGAAGTTAACCCGGAGAAGATAGTGGAACTTGTCAAAGGTTATCTTATTAATGATAACCCGCTGCCTCATTATGCCCTAGGAACTATTGGAGATGAGAGAATTGATGGAATTCCTAAACTATTTGATATCCCTGTTTTTAAGCCTCAAGTGAGGAGAGTTTTGGCCAACTGTGGCTTTATCGACCCTACAAATATTAACCATTACCTGGCTAATGATGGCTATAATGGTTTCATGAAGACCATCAAGATGACGCCAGAGGAGATAATTGAGGAGATAAAGAGGTCAGGTTTAAGGGGAAGAGGAGGGGCAGGTTTCCCTACCTGGCGGAAATGGCAGTTTTGTTTGGAGGCGAAAGGTGTGGGTAAATATCTTATCTGTAATGCAGATGAAGGCGACCCTGGTGCCTTTATGAATAGGTCACTTCTCGAAGGCGACCCGCATTCCGTATTGGAAGGGATGCTTATAGCTGCTTATGCCATTGGTGCAAGGGAAGGTTATATATATTGTCGTGCAGAATATCCCCTCGCTTTAGAAAGATTAAGGCAGGCTATAAGGCAGATGGAGGAGTGCAGCCTTTTAGGGAACAACATCTTCGGTTCTAACTTTAGTTTTCATATAAAGATCAAAGAGGGTGCAGGAGCTTTTGTCTGTGGCGAGGAGACTGCACTTATCGCTTCCATCGAGGGTAAGAGAGGTATGCCTCGCCCACGTCCACCTTTCCCAGCTATCTCAGGCTTATGGGGAAAACCTACAGTTATTAATAATGTAGAGACTCTGGCATCGATAGCACTTATCCTACAGAAAGGATCCGATTGGTATGCTCAATATGGCACTGAACAGAGCAAAGGCACAAAAACTTTTGCTTTAGCGGGTAAGGTAAAACATACGGGTCTTATTGAGGTGCCGTTGGGTATTTCCCTGGGACAGATAATCTATGATATAGGCGGAGGGGTTCTTAACGATAAGAAATTCAAAGCCGTTCAAACAGGCGGTCCTTCAGGTGGTTGTATCCCTTCTAGTCTTTCGGGTGTTCCAGTAGACTATGAGTCACTTAAGGCAACCGGCTCAATAATGGGCTCCGGTGGCATAGTGGTGATGGACGAGGATATTTGCATGGTGGATTTTGCCCGCTTTTTCCTTGACTTTGTCCAAAAGGAGTCTTGTGGCGAGTGTGTGCCCTGCAGGCTTGGCACAAAACAGATGCTTGACATCTTAGAAGATATAACCAAGGGAAAGGGCAGATCAGGAGATATTGACCTGCTTACCGAACTGGCCGAAGGAGTTAAGACAGGCTCGCTTTGCGGACTTGGACAGACGGTACCTAATCCGGTACTTACTACCATTCGCTACTTTCGAGACGAGTACGAGGCACATATAAAATATAAGAGATGTCCCGCTGCTGCATGTAAAGAGATAATTTCATCGCCATGCCAGCATACTTGTCCAATAGGTACAGAGGCAAACACCTATATCTCCCTCATCGCAGAAAAACGTTTCAAAGAAGCATGGGATATAATCAAAAAGGACAATCCTCTGCCCTCTGTATGTGCCAGAGTTTGCCATCATCCGTGTGAATCCAAATGCGAAGCCGGCAAATGGGCGGACCCTATCGCTATTAGAACGCTTAAAAGGTTCATTACGGACTACGCACTGGAAGCCGGAATATACAATTCAACCAAAAAGCCCAAAATAGATAAGGAGAAAGTCGCCATTGTCGGTTCGGGGCCGGCGGGGCTGACGGCGGGCCACTATCTTGCTGAGAAAGGATATGATGTTACAATCTTTGAGGCTTTGGACGTTCCGGGTGGGGCGCCGGCTGTGTACATACCGGAATATAGATTGCCTAAAGATATACTAAATATTGATATAGCAAATATCAAAAAAGCAGGTGTGAAAATTAAGACAAATACCAAAATTGGTGAAGATATACCTTTCAGTGACCTTTTAAAAAATTACCGGGCTGTTTTTATCGCTACGGGTACGCATAAATCTAAGATGTTACGCATTCCGAACGAAGATGCCGATGGCGTTTCAGATGCTTTGGAGTTTTTGGAAGATGTGAACCTCAAAAAGAAGGTTAAAATAGGCAAAAAGGTGGGAATCATCGGTGGAGGTAATGCTGCTGTTGATGCAGCTAGAGTCGCCGGAAGAATCAAAGGTTGTGAAAAAGTCACAATAATTTATAGGAGAACAAGGGTAGAAATGCCTGCGTTCAAAGAAGAAATTGAAGCTGCTATTGAGGAAGGAATTGAGATGCAATTCCTATCAGCCCCTTCCGGAATAATGACTAAAAATGGGAAGGTTACGGGAATTAAGTGTATAAAAATGGAATTAGGAGCGACAGATAACAGCGGCAGAAAAAGACCTATTCCCATCGAAAGCTCTGAATTTGTTATCGATCTGGATACTTTAATAGTGGCAATTGGAGAAGAACCTGATCTGAGTTTCCTTGACACAGGCCATAGTTTGGAAATCTCAAGAGGCAATACAATAGTAGTAAACCCGGAAACATTTGCAACAAACATAGATGGGATTTTCGCTGGTGGAGATGTGGTGACGGGGCCCAACACTGTAGTAGAAGCTATGTCCTCCGGGAAGATTGTTGCAGAAATGATTGATAAATACATCCGCGGAGAAAGTTTGGGCAGAGAATATAAATTGACCAGACCATCGATGTATGTGCCTCCTGTCGAATTGACAGAAAAAGAGATGGAGGAAGCAAGAAGAGTTGAAATACCACATCTATCGATGGAGAAGAAAACCAATAACTTTAACGAGGTAGATTTAACTATTACGGAAGCGATGGCAATAAAAGAGGCTAAACGCTGTCTCAGATGTGATTTAAATACTGAAGATGGAAAAAGATGGCTACAGCAAAAACAACAAGCCGCGCAAGGGGGAGGATAATGGATAAAATTTCATTAACTATTGATGGTCAGGAGATCATAGCAAATAACGGTACGACCATTTTAGAAACGGCCCTGGAAAACGGCATTTACATACCACATCTCTGTCATCACCCGGATCTCGAACCTGTAGGCGTATGCAGGTTATGCATGGTAGAAATTAAGGGTAGAGGATTGACTATTTCTTGTAAGGCCCCGGTTGAAGAGGGAATGGTTGCCAGAACAGAAAGCAACGAAATCAACAAAGCGCGTCGTATGGCTGTGGAGTTGCTAATAGTAAATCACCATGCAGATTGCCTTTCCTGTGCTAAAAATACCCAGTGTAAATTGCAGGAAGTAGCTAACTACATCGGTATTGAAGAAAAGCGTCTGCAACGCTTAAGGAAACCAACCGGCCAATTCGCTATTGACACCTCTAATCCGTTTTTCGACCGAGACCCCAATAGGTGTGTACTCTGTGGCATCTGTGTGCGCACCTGTGAAGAGATCCAGGGAGTTAGCGCTATAGACTTTGCATTTCGGGGTTATGGTACTACAGTCAGTACCTTCGGAAATAAGCCTCTGTTAGAATCGAGATGTGAGTCCTGCGGAGAATGTGTTGTCCGCTGTCCTGTTGGCGCTTTAATACCTAAGAATGTACAACAACCTTCCCGCGAGGTGAAGAGCATTTGTCCTTACTGCGGTTGTGGGTGCGGTATCTACTTAGGCGTCAGAGGCTCTACCATTGTTAATCTGAGGGGCGATCCTGATAACCCGGTAAACAGAGGAAGCCTCTGCGTGAAAGGCCGCTTTGGTTATGAGTTTATAAACCATCCTGAACGGCTGACCCGGCCGCTTATTAAGCGGAATGGTAAATTTGTTGAAGTTGCGTGGGATGAAGCCTTAAATTTTGTTGCCAAAAGGCTTGCCGATTATAAGGGGGGCCATTTTGCCTTCATTGCCTCTGCTAAATGCACAAATGAAGAGAACTATCTATTCCAGAAATTTACCAGAACGGTGATGGGAACAAACAATATTGACCACTGTGCCCGCCTCTGACACTCCCCTACCGTGGCTGGTCTAGCCACAGCTTTTGGTAGTGGCGCCATGACTAACTCCATCAATGAAATTAGCGATGCTGCCTGTATCTTTGCTATAGGCACCAACACCACAGTAGCCCACCCAATAATCGGGCTGCAGATAAAAAAGGCTGTACAGAATGGCGCAAAGCTCATTGTGGCCAACCCAGGGAAGATCGATCTCTGTCGCTTTGCTGGTCTCTTCTTACAGCACCGACCTGGAACCGATGTTGCTCTGCTTATGGGGATGATGAGGGTTATCGTTGACGAAGGTCTATCTGACCTATCCTTTATTGAGAAACGCACCGAGAATATCGAGGATTTCAAGAATTCCCTTGCCAGTTTTGACCTAAATTTTGTAGAGCAGACTACAGGGGTAAGCCGGGAGAAGATAATTGAAGCAGTTAGAACCTATGCCACCTGCAAGCCTGCCATTGTTCTCTATTCCATGGGTATCACTCAACATTCCCACGGCACCGATAATGTGCTGGCGATTAGCAATCTAGCGCTTCTCACGGGGAACATCGGCAAGCGAGGGGCAGGGGTTAATCCATTGCGGGGACAGAACAATGTCCAGGGT
The DNA here is from genome assembly GCA_002782605.1 of Deltaproteobacteria bacterium CG_4_8_14_3_um_filter_43_13. Taxonomy (GTDB): domain Bacteria; phylum Desulfobacterota; class UBA8473; order UBA8473; family UBA8473; genus UBA8473. The sequence goes on from PFIF01000199.1 coordinate 4,874, forward strand.
GCCTGTGACATGGGTGCCCTGCCCAATGTCTATCCAGGATATCAGCGGGTAGAGGATCCAGAGGTAAGAAGAAGATTCGAGGCGGCCTGGAATAGTAGTTTAAACGATTCTCCAGGGCTGACACTTACCGAAATCTTTAATGCTATAGATGAAGGGAAGATTAAAGCTCTCCACTTGGTTGGCGAAAATCCTGTTTTGAGCGATGCTAATGCCAAACACGTTGAGGAGTCTCTCAAGAGGTTGGAGTTTCTTGTAGTTCAAGATATATTTCTTTCAGAAACAGCGAGATTCGCCGATGTTATCTTGCCTGCCGCATCCTTTGCCGAGAAGGATGGAACATTCACGAACACCGAGCGTCGTGTTCAGCGGATACGTAAAGCAATAGAGCCAATCGGCGAAGCAAAACCCGATTGGTGGATCCAATGCCAGATTGCCAAAAAACTCGGGAGGCAGGGATTTGATTTTTCACACCCCATGGAGATCATGGAGGAGATTGCTTCTCTCACCCCTAACTACAAAGGCATATCTTACGAGAGATTGGAAAACGGAGGTTTACAATGGCCTTGCGTTACACGAGAACACCCTGGGACACCAATACTTCATACGGAGCGATTTCCTACGAAAACGGGCAGAGGTAAGTTTATGCCTCTCAGATATAAGCCAGCAGCAGAGATTCCAGATGATGAGTATCCCTTACTTCTTACTACTGATCGCAGTCTTTACCATTACCACACAGGCACTATGACGCGAAAGGTGGATGGTCTCAATGTACTGCGTAACCATGAGCTGGTAGAAATTAACCAAAAGGATGCCACTGCTTTGGGGATTACTGATGGTGAGGTGGTGCGGGTGATTTCTCGTCGAGGGGAAGTAACGGCTAAGGTAAAGGTGAGAGATGTTTTTTCATCCGGGGTAGTTTCCATGACCTTTCACTTTGCCGAAAGCCCTACCAATGTACTCACGAGTCCTGCCCTAGACCCTGTGGCAAAAATACCTGAGACGAAAGTGTGCGCGGTACGAATAGAGAAGTTGGAAGGGTGAGTGCAATAGGAGTGACAATGATTCTGCCGCCGCATCGCCTAACACAGCATAAAAGGTTCGTGCCTTATGGCACTCACCCAAATTTTTGCTTCGCAAAAACTTCTTTTATGCTGAAATCGTTATCGGAAATTGTGATCCATAAAAAAGCCATCTTGAAAATCAATATTTGAAAAGTGAATAAGATGTTAAGCATCAAAAACCTCTCTGTAAGATTTATAGATAGAAAAAATACAGTTTATGCTGTTAATAATCTCTCGTTTGAAGTCGGTAAAGGGGAGACTTTAGGTATTGTTGGTGAATCTGGCTGTGGAAAAACTGTGACATGTCGAGCTATTTTGCAACTTAATAGGGGGGCTCAAACGAAAGGAGAAATTCTTTTTGATGGAGAGGATATTTTAAAGTTAAGTGAATCTGAATTGCGAAAAATAAGGGGGAGCCGAATTTCTATGATTTTCCAAAATCCTGCATCCTCTCTAAATCCGGTGGTTAAAATTGGTACCCAAATGATTGAGGTCATTAAATATCATCAGCAAGTTCCTAAAGAAAAAGCAAAAGATGCTGCGATTGGTTTGCTAAAAGAAATGGAAATGCCCTCATCTCTGGAAAAATTAAATGAATATCCTCATCAACAAAGTGGGGGGACTAATCAAAGAATTATGATAGCAATGGCTCTATCCTGCAATCCTGACATCTTGATTGCAGATGAACCAACTGCATCACTCGATGTTACTGTTCAGAATCAAATACTTAATATTTTTAGCAAGGTAAAAAGAGAAAAGAATATCGGAATTATTTTTGTTACCCATAATCTTGGGGTCATTTATGAAATTGCTGACAGGGTATTAATTATGTATCAAGGAACGTTAATGGAAGAAGGAAATACTAAGGAAATATTTGAAAATCCTTTGCATCCTTACACAAAAACGCTGCTTTCCTCAATTCCATTATACGGAAAGGACAAAATAATTTTAAGTGGCGAGCCGTCTTCCCCACTCACATTGCCAGATGGGTGTCCTTTTGCCTCAAGGTGTCCGAACTTTATTGGGAATATATGTTTAAATACACTGCCGGAAATTATCGGCGATAAACATAAAGTAAGATGTCATTTGTACGATAAGGGGAAATCTTAAATAAATTAGGAAATAAAAGATGAAAAGAACCTGGTGGATAGCAATAATAGTGATTATTGCGGGCGTGTTCATATTTTTGTTGTCACCGAAAGATTCACAGAAGTCAAAAAGTGAAGTCGTTCTGAACGATATTCTTCAGCTTCAGCAAGTGCAGATAAGTTCTTTTGACCCTGTGGACGCCTATCATGCCGGTCATATTCAGATGGTTAAACAACTATACAACACTCTGGTTGATATAGATATTAGCGGGAAACCTGTTCCATCTCTGGCAAAAGAATGGGAAAGTGATGATGGAATAACTTGGCGCTTCTATTTACGGGAAAATGTATATTTTATAGAAGACCCTTGTTTTGCCAATAAATCGGAAAGGATATTTACTGCAACTGATGTAAAATACACCTTTGAACGACTACTTAATAAGAATTCAAAATCATTAGGGATCTCGTATTTTACAAATATTTTAGGCGCAGAAAAATATAGAAAGGGGGAAAGCAACAATATTGAAGGAATCAGAGCTATTGACGACCATACCGTTGATTTTGTTCTTAAGAAAGAGGATTTTTCTTTCCCTGCTTTGCTTACCCTGTCTTATGTAAGTATTGTTAAAGAGAAAGCAGTTGAGCATTACGGAGAGGCTTCTAATCACCACCCCGTGGGAACAGGTCCATTTATCCTGCAGAAATACGAACCCGACAAAGAGATTACTTTAATTAAAAATAGAGATTACTGGGAAAAACAAGCGGGACACCGATTACCTTATGTTGATAAAGTTATTGTTCATTTAACCACAGATGAAAATTTAGCTCTTTTGATGTTTAAAAACAAAAAAGCTGATTTTCTGGAACTCAGTTTTCCTTTATTAAGGCAACTTAGAACAATGAGCATT
>PFIF01000271.1 GCA_002782605.1 Deltaproteobacteria bacterium CG_4_8_14_3_um_filter_43_13
CGGATGAGCGAAGTGCCCTTTAGGGGCATTTGGGCTTCAGCCGTTTATTCGCTTGATAGCCGAAGTGGCGCTTCGCTCAAAACTTTCGTTGGGAATAACGAACTTCATTTCTATAATTAAGGCTGACCCCATCGCTCATCCCAACTCTGGCTGAATAACCAGAACACTGTCCTGCTAAATGTTAACATTACCAGTTGCTAATGCCTAAAATGCCTCATCATGGTAAAGACCATGGCAATATTGTATTCGTTGGCTGCCTTAATTATCTCTTTATCCTTTATTGACCCTCCGGGCTGTATAATGGCTGTCACCCCTGCTTTCGCAGCAGTATCTACGCCATCTCGAAAAGGGAACATGGCATCCGAGGCCAAAACAGTCCCCTCTGTGGGCAAATTCGCTTTCATTACCGCTATCCTTGAAGAATCTACCCTGCTCATCTGTCCTGCCCCAATCCCAACAACCTGATCCGGGGTGGAATAGACGATGGCATTGGACTTGACATGCTTGCAGACCTTCCATGCAAAACTCATAGCCGTAAGCTCATCTTCTGTAGGGCTTCTCTTGGTGACTACTTTCAAGGATTTAAAGTCTACCATGCCCAGGTCTCTATCCTGCACCAGAAGCCCCCCCCCAACCTTTTTCAGGTCGTATCCCTCCTGAAGGTATCCCTCCAGGCTGGGGACCAGGAGAACCCTCAGGTCTTTTTTCTCTTTTAATATTTCCAGTGCATCCTCATCATATCCTGGGGCTATGATTGCCTCCACGAATGTTGAGACAATCTCCGCTGCTGTCTTGACATCAACCTTTCGGTTAAGACCGACGATCCCTCCAAAGGCTGATATGGGGTCACAATCCCTGGCCTTGCAATAGGCATCTACTAAGGATTTTTTAGATGTTGCAACACCACATGGGTTAGTATGCTTAATGATTACAGCCGCTATCTCCTGAAATTCTTTCACTGTCTCTAAAGCAGCATCCAGGTCAATGATATTGTTGAAAGACAGTTCTTTTCCCTGAAGTTGGGCAGCATTCGACACACAGGGTTCATTGATGTTTCTTTCTATGTAAAAGGCAGCCTCCTGGTGAGGGTTCTCTCCATAGCGCAATCCCTGGCTCCTTTTGAATTGTAACGTGAGGATCTCTGGGAATCCATGTCTTTTTTCTTTGTTGTCTAAGCTTCCCAGGTAGTTTGAAATGGCCCCATCGTATCTTGCCGTCAACTGAAAGACCTTTTTGGCCAACTGGAAATTTGTGTCCAGGGATATAAAACCGTCGTTCTCTTTCATCTCCTTTAGGACTCTCTCGTAGTCCCCTGGATCAACTATAACCGTCACGTCAATGTAATTCTTAGCAGCAGAACGCAGCATGGTAGGTCCCCCAATATCGATATTCTCAATAGCCTCGGACAGGGCACATCCCTGTTTGGCTATTGTCTCTTCAAAGGGGTAGAGGTTGACTATTACCATGTCAATAGGTTTAATCCCGTACTCTTTCATCTTATCCAGATGTTCTTTTTTGCCTCTCTGCCCCAGAAGCCCCCCATGTATCTTTGGATGGAGGGTTTTAACCCTTCCATCTAACATTTCAGGGAATCCGGTATAATCAGATACAGATATTATGGGTATTCCTTTCTCTTTCAGCAAAGAGGCTGTCCCCCCTGTAGATAAGATTTCAACGCCCATGCCATTCAGTCCCATGGCGAATTGCCCAATCCCTTCTTTGTCTGAGACACTTATCAATGCCCTTTTAATCTTTGCCATCTTTCTTAACCCCCCTGTTCTATCCCTTCATAAACCCAGCCGTCCCCTAATCTTCTTGAGGCTGGTAAGACCGGTTGTTTCTGGTTTTCTTCACCAGATTCCCATTTTATCAAACGTGGAAGATAAAAGAGCTTGATAGAATTCACCTCATTTTCCTGCAGGTATTCAAAAAGCCCCTTTAACACAGAAAAGCACGTTTTGTTTTTCTCTTTTTCATATGAGAATAAAAAGGTTAACTCAAAAAACTCTTTCGAATCCATCTTTTTGTGTCTATACAGCCCCCAGAGGAATTTTGATTCCATGTTACCCTCGGCATCTCCCTTATATTGGTAAAGCCTGAAAAGTGGTGCCCAGTTTCTTTCAAACCCCTCATCCTCTAAGGGGATAAGCTCCGGGAAGGAGAATTTAACAGAACCATCTTGTTTTCTATTATAATAGAAAAGGGGCCATATTCTGACGGATTTTGCGTCCTTAAAATCCCCTTTCCATACCATTCTTTGATATTTATTGATTAGCAAGAATCTATAGGTTGTGTCCTCGTGGTCTTCAAGAATTTCTTTGTCATATGTGTACAATGGCCATAGAAAGAAACGGGTCTTTGAATCAGGTTTTGTCTTGTATCCATAAAGAGGAAACAATCTAAAGCTTTCAATTTCTTTTCCTTTGCCATAATGGAAGATTGGCCAGGGCATATCCCATTGTTTATAATTATTCGCCTTATCATTGGTATAGTTGAAAAAAGGCCAGAGAAAGGTCTTTGAGTCCTTTTGTGGTGAGCTGGTATCTGCAAATAACGGGAAAACCGCCGTAAATCTTTGGGGGTTGTCAGTATCCAGGTCAGTTTTTTGAAAGAAAAATATAGGCCATAATGCGAAATACCTTGAATATTCCCCCACTTTTTCTTCATGACCGTAAAGAGGCCATGCCCTAAATCCCCTTTTGTTTCCTCCTGTGGTATAGGAAAAGATTGGCCAGAGGACGTTATATGTCCATGAATCGTCCTCTTTGGAGTCAGAATACACAGGCCAGAGGACGAAGCGGATCTGATCCTTTCCAAATCTGTGGTTTAGCTGTCCGTATATAGGGAAAACCCCCCAGTAGCTCTTATCTTCCTCATCTTTGCCCCAGAAGACAGGGAAGAACCCGAAATCAGAGGGCTTCTTGGAGTCTTCGGTTAGATCCTTGTGAGAAGAAAAAAAGGGGATAAACCAAGAACTCCTTTCATTGTCTGTCTTTCTGTACTTGCCAAGTGGGTATAAGAACTCCACCTCCTTAAAACGATCCTCTTCATTCTCCCTCACATAAAAAAAGGGTCTAAAACCGTATTCTTTCTCCTTCGGTTTAGACTGAAAGGTAAAAAACGGACCAACGGCATCTAATTCGGTTGATTCTTTGTCCGTGTCCCTATCATAGTTGAATAAAGGTTCCATATTCAATCTGCGGTTATTTGTAAGAGAAGTGGCACATCCAGAGGCAAGGATCAAGAGAAAAAGGGTAATTATAAAGACAATAGTTCTCTTCATCCTGTCTCCTTAAGAATCTTCTCCTATTTCAAAACAGTACCTAAAACAGTCCCCAATACAGTTATGGGGGTTTGCTCCTGTAAACCCCCAGCAGCCTTATTAACCTTCTTTATGGCATTCTTTGTCTCGGTATAAAGAGTCTCGTCAGTGGTCAATTTACCCAGGGTTCCCTCACCCTTTTCAATCTTTTTGGCTATATTGTTAAGGCTTGTCATGGCATCTTTGGACTGGTCATATAGGGTTTTATCTGCCATCAGTTTACCCAGAGTTCCCTCACCATCATCGATCTTCTTTGCTACCCTGTTTATGGTGTTAAAGGTATCTCCTGCTTTGGCAGATACCCCAGCCAGGTCTCGGCCAAGATTTTCAAAATTACTCATAATGGTACTAAATTTTTCTCTATTTTGTTTTACTGTTATATTCAAATCAGAGGTTATCTCTTTAATATTTTCAAAGGTCTTTCTCAAAGACTGTTCGCCTTCTTGCCCTCCCAATACCCTGTTTAACGAGGCAGTTACTCCTTTAATATCTGTGGCAACAGAGCCAATTTGAGTGAAGATTTGATCAATGTCTGCTGGAGGTGACCCCTGTCTGACTTCAGCATTTTGCCGGATAAATACGTCTTTAGACGAGCCCGGTTGAATCTCGATGTACTTTTCGCCTAAAAGCCCCTCTGATTTCACAAATGCCAGGGAGTCAATGGGCAGTGTTATCTGAAAGGGGAGACGCAAAGCCACCTTTGCCTTTCCAGTCTCAAGGGCAATATTTTCTACCCTGCCTACTTCAACGCCTGCAATCCTAACAGGTGAATTCTTAACCAATCCTGCGGCAGAGTCCAGTTTTGTATATATACTATACCCAACCGCCCTGCCAATCTTGATCTTCTCTATGTTTACAGTCATGTAGGCAAGGACAAGTATCCCCAGGACCACGAACACACCTACCTTTATTTCAGCGGACATCTTTTTCATAACAAACCCTCCTATTCTTTACTCCCCTCTGGTTATAGGACCTTCTGACTTTCCCTGAATAAACTGCTGTACTATCTCGTTTTTTGAGTTTTTTATCTCATCGGGGGTACCTACTTCTATAATCTTGCCCTTATAGAGCATGGCAATCCTGTCACCTATTTTGTATGCGCTCTTCATATCATGGGTGATAGCTATAGATGTAACCCTAAGTTTCTCCCTTAACTGTATAATCAACTCATTGATTACATCGGCCATTATTGGATCTAACCCTGTAGTCGGTTCGTCATAGAGAAGGATTTCGGGCTCCATTGCTATTGCCCTGGCCAGGCTGACCCTCTTTTTCATCCCACCACTGAGCTCAGAGGGCATTAGATACTCAACTCCCTTTAAACCTACCATGGCTAGCTTTTCTGCGACTATATCCCTTATCTCATCATCCTTAAGATTGGTATGCTGTTTTAACCCAAAACCTACATTTTCCCATACCGGCATTGAGTCAAATAGGGCACCGAACTGAAAGAGCATACCGAACTTCTTCCTTATCTCATTGAGTTTTGCCTCATTGTAGTAAGTAATCTCTTCGCCATCTATATATATGGTTCCTCTATCGGGTTTTAGTAGTCCGATTATACACTTAATCAACACGCTCTTGCCCGTACCACTCCCACCTATTACTACAATATCCTCGCCACGATTCACCTCTAGATTTAATCCCTGAAGCACGTGGTTGCTCCCAAAGGATTTGCAGAGGTCTCTAACCATAATCAAGGTGTCTGGTTTAATATCTTGTTGGCCCTCTTTTGGCATTTCAGGTTTGTCTTGCTCCCTATTTTCAGAACATCAGGGCAGCAATGAAGTAGTTGGATATCAGGATTATCAAGGAGGAGAGCACCACCGCTCTGGTTGTGGCTTTACCAACCCCCTCAGCCCCGCCCCGTGTAGAAAAACCTTGATAGCAACTTATGGTAGCTATTATTATTCCGAAGATACAGGCTTTTAACAAACCGGTGTATATATCCTCCAACTCCATATAATCCCATGTCCTTTTGATGTAGATTGTAGAATTGGTGCCCAGCAGGATTACACTGACTAGATAGCCCCCTATAATCCCAATTATGTCAGCCAAGATAACCAATACCGGCATTACAAATAGAGCGGCCAAGAATCTGGGGACTATGAGAAACTTTATGGGATTGGTAGCCAGGGCGTAAAGGGCATCAATCTGTTCTGTAACCTGCATAGTGCCCAGTTCAGCGGCCATAGCTGCCCCAACTCTGCCTGAGACCATTAGGCCAGAAAGCACAGGCCCAAGTTCCCTAACCATAGATAGAGCAACTACTGTACCTATGAATGCCTCAGCGTTGAACCTTCTAAAGGCTGTGTAACTCTGCAGAGCCAAAACCATTCCAGTAAAGATTGACATTATAAGCACTACCGGGATGGAATTAACCCCCACTTCTTCCATCTGTCGTACAATGTTTTTGAGGTTTAGAGGGGGACGAAATATCCACATGAGTGTCTTTATGAAGAGAAGCATTATTCTTCCACTCTCTTCAATGAAGCGTATTACTAGAGAACCCAAAAAATCAAAGAACTTAACCATCTGTTTTCTTCCCGATAATCTTTCCGTTTTTTATATAAATCCTGGGGACACGCTTGCTTACCCCACAAAAGACCTCATAAGAGATAGTCCCGATCTTATCAGCTATCTCATCGGCGGAGATTTCTTTGTCTCCCTGTCTCCCTATTAGGACCGCCTCGTCACCTACATGCACATTCGGAACTTTGGTTACATCGACCATTGTCATATCCATGCACACAGTTCCCACCACCGGCGCTTTTTCCCCTCCAATCAATGCCGCCCCTCTGTTGGACAGGAGCCTGTTATAACCATCTGCATAGCCGATAGGCAAGGTGGCTATAACCGAGTCCCGTTGAGTTACAAAAGTCCTTTTATAGCTGATACTATATCCCGCAGGAACACTCTTTATTTGCATAATCTCTGTCTTTAAGCTCATAACCGGTTTCAAGTGGATCTTTTCGGCAAATCTGAAAGAAGGGTATGCCCCATAGAGCATTAAACCAGGTCGCAACACGTTGCAAAAGGAAGGCGGTAAATCGATAGTTGCGGCACTATTGGCAATATGCCTTAAGGGAGGAGAGAATCCCATTATGTCTATTTCTCTAATGCATTTTTCAAATCTCTTCAACTGTAAGGAAGTAAAGTCTAGATCTTCCGAGCTATCTCCAGAAGCCGTTGATAAATGGGAGAGCACCCCTTCAACCTCTAGATTCGACATATCCTTTAATTTACTAAAAAATGGCATTATATCTTTGGGTAAAATCCCAACCCTTCCCATACCAGTGTCAATCTTTACATGAATCTTAACCCGTTTATTTACCCTTTTGCCTTCGTCAGACAATCTTTGGGCAGTATTTGAATCAAAGATGACCGGAGTAAGATTGTATTCAATAGTTTCCTTAATCTGTCCTTTGAAGACACCGTTCAATATAATAATCGGTTTCCTTATTCCTGCCTTTCTCAAAGATATACCTTCTTCAGATATGGCCACACCAAGCAGGTCTACCCCTAACCTCTGGAGCTCTTTCGATATAAATGTAGCACCATGTCCATATCCATCGGCCTTAACCACAGCCAGCATCTTCGTCTCTTTGCCAACTTTTTTCCGTAGTTGTTCATAGTTGAACCTTACGGCATCTAGATCAATTTCGGCAATTGTAGGGCGATGGGGTATCAACTTTCTTCCTTATTAATTGTTATTCTAGCTTTAGCCACCAGCCGGCAACAAGTAATGGCGTAAAAATATCTGATTAATCGTTTCGTGTCAAGGTGTTTTTGGGAGAGAGAAAGGAGGGTGAGGTGTTATGGATGTATATTTTTCCCTGTTCGTTCTTCGGTGAATACTTAGGCATTCCCCAATCCTTCCTACCTGCTCTTTATTTGATGAATTAGGGGCGGGTGTGGAAAAGTTTACCCAAAATCCCAAGGGCATCTTTCACAACTTCCAACTCCTCTCTTGAAAGTTTATAGAATATCTCTTCGTCATTCTCTTCCCCAAACAGAGTAGCTACCGAAACCTCCATTCCCTCCGCAATCTTATAAAAAGACTCAATGCTAGGATTGGCTTTTCCCCTTTCTGTCTCGCCAATAAACTTATAACTCAAGCCCGCCTTCTCTGCTAACTCTTCCTGGGTTAGGTTCTTAGCCTTCCTCAAGGTTCTTATCCTTTGCCCTAAAGCCTTCCGTATCTTTTCCATCACATGGAATACCGTTCCTTTATAGGGCATTATAAGTAACCTTTTGATATTTTAAACCCAATATAAGTACTTTTTTATTGACAAATAGGAAATATGGGTGTTATATACTCCCAAAAAGGAATAAAAAGTTCCTAAATCTCATTAACAAGGTAAGCTTGCGAGTTAAAAACTTCCCCGCAACATCAATCTATACGGGGATAATTATTCCCATGGTTTTCTTATGTCTGATGCAATAACTTGATAGTATAGGAATTTCCTTTTTAAGTACTTGGTAGGGGCGGCATTTATGACGCCCGACATTGCGGGTTCGATAAATCGAACCCCTACAGGTTCGCACCG